>JBBRGH010000120.1:0-8562 GCA_038240915.1 Gemmatimonadales bacterium
TGCGCCACATCCCGTTGAACTCGAGCCCCCGGCGATCGGGCTGCTCCAGCCGGGTGAGCTCGAGCGCCGGCGTGGGATCGAGCACCGACAGGGCCGCGGCGCGGGTGGCCTCGGCGGCGGAATCGGCCGCCAACGCGGTAGTGACGGCGGGGGCGGGGGCGGAAACGGTGCGCCTGGGGGTGCGTGCCTGGATGGCCGGGGGGTGCTCCGCCGGCGAATGCGCCGACGGCCCAGGCTGCGGCAGCCGGGACGAGGCGGGCCGTGCCAGGCCAGGAGCCGCGGACGGCGCCTGGGCCACGGGCACGGCCAGCCGGTCGGCCCGGGGAGGCCGGATGACCGAGCTCGCCGTCCACCCCAGCCCCACCGCGGCCACGAGACTGGCGGCCCAGGCGAGAAGGTGGAGACGGCGCCGCCGCAGCGACGCCACCTCGGCGGCGCGCCGGCGGATGACGTCGAACGCAGGCGCAAGATGATGCCGGGGCGGCCCGAGCCGGGAGAGCAGCGCCGTGGTTCGATCCCGGAGCGCGGCGATGCCGTCGCGCATGGCCTGGCAGGACGGGCAGTCGGCGAGATGGCTCTCGATCTCGACGCACTGCGTCCGGCTCAGCCCCTGGTCGAGGTAGGCGTGGAGCTCGTCCTCAGGAATGTGCCGCATCGGTCCCCGTTCGAGTGTGCTGTCGGTCGTGCGCGTCCACCAGCCGGCGGCGCGCGCGGGCCAGGGTGGTGCCCACCGCGCCGACGGCCAATCCCGTCTGCGCGGCGATCTCGGGATAGCTGAGCCCCGCATCCCAGAGCAGCAGGATTTCCCGGTCGCGCGCCGTGAGCGTGGCCAATGCCTCCTGCACCGACGCCATCTGCTCGTCGTGCTCGACGGTGTCGTCCGCCGCGGGGGTCACCGTCGGCTGCGAGATCGGGTCGCCTTTGAGCAGCGTCAGGTGGCGCTTGCGGCGCATGGCGGCCCGCGCCTCGTCCCGCGCCAGATTGGCCGCCACGGCGAAGACCCACGCCCGCGGCTTCTCGGGCCGGTGCGAAAGGGCCCGCACGAAGACTTCCTGGGCCAAGTCCTCGGCGCGCTCGGCGTCCCAGACCTTGCGGTACAGGAACCGCACGACCGCCGTGTACGTGCTCTGGTACAGTTGCTCGAGGTCGTCAGTCACCGACCCTCCATAGGGGGTTCCCGGGGAGATCCGACGTCCGCGGGACGCCAAGAGGCCGAATCGCCCTGAAGGACGGCCAACCTCCCATTCCTTGCACACTTGCGATTAGGAACGTCGGGCCGCCGCCCGCCGCTTCGGCGCGAAGACGCAGCCCGGGTGCAGGCCCCGATTCTTGGGGGGCCACTCGAAGCAGAGGTCCGGCTTGGCCGTCCGCCCGTCCGCCCGGTGGCGTCCGTGGAGACGGCAGGCCACCCCGTCCGGCCCCAGATACCCGCAGGCGGAGATCATCTCCACCTCGAGCGAATAGTCGCCGGCCCGCTCGATCTTGCAGAGATACGGCGACCGCCGCGAGCGCACAAGCGATTCCAGGCGCCGCTGCCCCCGGGTGCACATCATCTCGATCTGGAGGTCGCGACAGCAGGCGGCTTTGCGGGTGTTGTCGGCGGTGCGGCACGGGGCCGAGGCGCAGGGGTTGTGGTCGGACGCGGCCGCGCCGTCGCCCTGCTCGATGACCGGCAGCGTCCGGGGGGGCAGGGGGAGGTCGAGCACCGCGTTCCGGCAGTCCTCCACGACCACGAACCGGTCGCCGCCCAGATGCAGCGGCTGGGGCTCGCGCAGGGTGCCCCGCGGAGTCGTCCCTTCGAACCCGTGGGCGCGGCAGGTGGCCCGGGGGCCGTCCTCGTGCAGGTAGCGGCAGGCGACGTGAAGCACCGCGTCCACGTACAGGTCGCCCTCGCCCTCCCACAGCTCGAGGAAGTCGATCCGGTCGGTGTGGCCGAGTAGCCAGGTGGCCTCGTGATCAAGGCTGGTCGGGCCCTCCTCCAGCTCACCGATCCGAAGGGTGACGCGCAGGCTCTTGCACTGCGCGCCGAGGCTACGGCAGGGAGGGACGGGCGATGCCATCGTGGCCATAAGCTAATCGAGGGCGTTAGTGGGCAGGACACCCTCTTCCCTTCGGAGGGCATCGCGGTATACTTGGGGTCTTGTGAAAGGGTTCACAAGGAGTCTCACTACCCTGTTTTCGGAGGCAAGAGCGGCGATGCGTGTGACTTCCATGCTGGCGGGGCTGGCCCTCGTCCTGGCGGCCTGCGGCGGCGAGAAGAAGGCTGACGATCAATTGACGATGGCGACCCCCGACCAGCCCGCGGCCGCACCCGCCGCTGCG
This sequence comes from Gemmatimonadales bacterium, assembly GCA_038240915.1. Lineage (GTDB taxonomy): Bacteria > Gemmatimonadota > Gemmatimonadetes > Gemmatimonadales > GWC2-71-9 > CAVVWJ01. The sequence continues at coordinate 2,323 of JBBRGH010000120.1, forward strand.
CCGGCCGCGGGCGGGGCCAATCACGACGTGAACATGGTGCTCGACGGCACCACCTATAAGTACGATCCCGCGGAGCTCACCATCAAGGCCGGCGACGTCGTCACCTTCCACAACAAGAGCGGCGGACCGCACAACGTCTCCTTCTGGGCCGACAGCATTCCGGCCGGTGCCGCCAACGCGCTTAATGGCGCCATGGCTGACCAGATGGCTCCGCTCGAGGGCCCGCTCCTCACCGAGCAGGACGGAACCTACAAGGTCGCCTTTGCCGGCGCCCCCACCGGCGACTACAAATTCTATTGCCTGCCACACCTCGCCTTGGGCATGCACGGCAAGATCACGGTTCAGTAGCACCCGCGGCGATCCACGCCGCAAACGCGACGAGGGGGGCCGGCCCCGCATGGCAGGCCCCCCTTTGCGCGTCCCGGGCGGGACGCGTCGGCGTCAGCCTGCCGGCGTCGTGGGCATGAGCAGCCGGACCAGCAACGCCACGGACACACCCACCGCCAGGCCCGCCAGCGCATCCACCCCGTAGTGCATCTGACAGTACACGACGCCGACCGTCAGCAGGAGCGTGGGCAGCAGGAGGATCAGGCCCAGCCGTCGCGATCCGCTGGTGGCCGCCAGCGCCGCCGCCACCGTGGCCGCCACGTGCGAGCTCGGGAAGGCCGCTCCGTAGGAACTCCCCTGGGCCAGGGTGGCATAGACCAGGCGGGCGGCGGGGTTGTCCAGGAACCAGGCGGCCGGCCGGGGGAACATGTAGTACGGTCCCGCCACCGGAAAGAAGATGAATACGAGGTAGCAGATGACGAAGGTGGCCATCACCGAGAGCACGAAGCGTCGGACCGCGATGGTGTCTCGGCGGGCCAGGAAATAAAACGCGGGGACCGATACGATGAAGTAGTACGAGAAGTACGCGGCGTGCAGCGCCAGAGAGGCCGCCGTGCTGGGGGCCGACTGCCACCAGGTCCGGCTCAACTGGGTCCCGAACAGCGCCAGCTCCCATCGCTGCACCAGGCCGTCGTGGAGGCGGATGCCGCCGCCGTTCAGCACATCGAGCTGTCCGTAGAGGCCCACCAGGAGGAGGAGCGGATAGATCTCCCGCAGCGTCCGACCCACCGACCCGAGCCCCGGCCGCGTGAACAGAGCGATCAGCAGCGCCGTCAGCGCGTTGGCCGCCACCACCCACCAGCACGCCGGATGACCCGGGGCCCGCTGGATTGCCACGGCGGACGCGATCGCCAGGTAGCCCAGCAGGACGGCATCGACCGGGAGCAGGCGAGGCGGCCGGGGCGGCACCCGGACGGGCACGTCGGGCCGAACGGCTACAGCCATCCCGCCGTCCGATACCAGTCGTAGGTTTCGGCCAGCCCGGTGTCGAGATCCCGCATGGCCCGCCACCCGGTGGCCCGCGTCAGCGGACCGGGATCGCCGGTCCAGGCGGGCTGGAAGAATTCGTTGGCCTTGTCGGGCGTGAGGATGGTGACCTGCCCCGTGAGCCGGGCCGCCGCACCGGTCACCATGAGTACCCCGCGTCCGATCGCGGCCGGGACCCGGATCACCGCCGGCCGCTTGCCCATCGCCCGTCCGACCGCTCGGGCGAACTCGGCGCCGGTGAAGATCGCGGGGTGGCAGGCGTAGTAGATCCGGCCCAGCGCCGACGCCGAGGTCCCGGCGGCAACGAGGGCCGCGGCCAGGTCGGCGCCGTGCACCGCGGACAGTTCCTGGCTGCCGTCGCCCAGCACCGGCGCCAGGCCCAGCCGAGCCAGGCGGAACACCTTGAGGACTTCCCGGTCACGCGGGCCGTAGACCATCGGCGGGCGGATGATGGTCCAGGGCAGCCCGCTGCCGGTGACGACCGCCTCGGCGGCGAGTTTGCTCCGGCCGTAGGCCGTGACCGGACGGGGCGGCTCGGCGCCCGTGAGCGGATGGCCGAGGGAGGTGGGTCCCGCCGCCGCCATGGACGACACCAGCACGAATCGGCCGACGCCTGCCCGCCGGGCGGCCTCGGCCACGTTGCTGGTACCGTCCCGATTGGCGGCGAGAAAGTCGGCCTCGTTTCGCGCCGCCACCACGCCCGCCACGTGAAAGACCACGTCCTGTCCCTCGACCGCGCGGGTGAGCGCGGCATGATCGTGCAGGTCGCCGGCGACGACCCGGACGTCCAGGTGCGCCAGCGCCGCCGCCTTGCCGGCCGAGCGCGCCAGCGCGGTGACCGCGTCACCCCGGCGGTGCAGGGCCTCGGCCAGGTGACTGCCGACGAAGCCCGTCGCCCCGGTGACCAGCGCCTTCATATCGCGCGGTCGTACAGCCGGTAGGTCTTGTAGACCTTGAACGTCATCTTCTCGAGCCCGGCGTTCATGGCCGGATTGTCCTCCAGGATCCAGCCGGCCTCGCCCCAGTAGATCCCGCGCTCGCCGGACTTGGTCCAGATCCAGTGGTAGAGCATCGCGTCCACGCCCTTGCCGCGGTACTCGGGCAGCACACCGAGCAGCAGGATGCGGGCGCGGCGAATTTTCCGGGTCTTGAGCGCCCAGAGCAGCTTGAGGATCATCGGGAACATGCGGCCCGAGCGGTTGGTCCGGAAGACGACGTTCAGATCCGGCAGGGTAATGCCGAAACCGATCACCTTCCCGTCCTTCTCGGCGATGGGCACCAAGTCCGGGATGACCACCGGCTTGAACTGCTCGGCCAGGTGGTCGATCTCGTGTTCGGTCATGGGGACGAAGCCCCAGTTCTTCTCCCACGCCGCGTTGTACAGCTCCTTGATCCGCTCGACCTCGGACGCGAAGCGCTTCATGTCCAATGGGCGGATGGTGATCCCCATGCGCTGCCGGATCAGCTCGGTGCCCCGCGCCAGCCGCTCCGGAACGGGGACGTAGCGCTCCTCGCTGCCCCCTTGGTAGACCCAGAGATCCTTGGCCTTGGCGAAGCCCGCCCGCTCGAGCAGGGTCACGTAGTACCGCGGGTTGTGCGGCATCATCAGGGCGGGCGGGGTGTCGAAGCCGTCCACCAGCAATCCGCATTCGTCATTGACCGAAAACGAAGCCGGCCCCCGAAGCACGTCGTGGCCCTTGCCCCGGCACCAGTCGGCCGCCGCCTGCAGCAGCCGGTCGGCCACCGCCTGGTCGTCGATCGACTCGAAGAAGCCGAAGAAGCCCACCCGGTCGCCGTGGGTCTCGTTGTGGAGACGGTTGCTGATGGCGGCGACGCGGCCGACGACTTCGCCGTCGCGCTCGGCCAGGAGGTACTCGGCCTCGGCGTGCTCGAAGAAGGGGTTCTTCTCGCGGGAGAGGAGCAACTCCACGTCCCGACGCAACGGCGGGACCCAGAGCGGGTCCCGCGCGTGCAACCGATAGGGCAGATCGACGAACCGCTTGCGGTCTTGCCGGTCGCGCGCCGGGCGGACGCGCACCTCTGCGGTCAGATGACCTCCAGGTCCCGCCCAATCCGCGCGAACTGCTCGAGCGCGAAATCGATCTGCTCGAAGGTGTGGGTCGCCATCAGGCTGGTCCGCAGGCGGCACTGGGACGGCGGCACCGCCGGCGGAGCCACCGGATTGGTGAAGACCCCGGCGTCGAACAGGCGGCGCCACATCAGGAACGTCTTCTCCAGTGGGCCGATCAGCACCGGCACGATCGGCGTCTCGGTCGGTCCGATCTCGAAGCCGAGGCTCCGGAAACCCGCCTGGAGCCGGCGGGTGTTGGCCCAGAGGCGGTCGCGCCGTTCGGGCTCGTCCTGCAGCACCTGCAGCGCTGCCAGCACGCCGGCGGTGTTGGCCGGGGGGAGCGACGCGGTGAAGATCAGCGGCCGGGAGTGGTGCTTGAGATAGTGGATGACGCTGTCGGTCCCCGCCACGAAGCCGCCGATCGAGGCCAGCGACTTGGAGAAGGTACCGGCGATGATGTCCACGTCATCGGTCATTCCGAAGTGCGCCGCGGTGCCGTCGCCGTTGGGGCCGAGCACCCCGAGCGCGTGGGCGTCGTCGAGCGCCAGCGCCGAGCCGTACTTGCGGGCCACCCGCACCAACCCGGGGACGTCGGCGATGTTGCCCTCCATCGAGTACACGCCGTCCACCACGATCATCGAGCCCTTGCCCGTGCCGTTCCGCTCCATGCGACGCTCGAGGGCGGCCAGGTCGCCGTGATTGAACCGCTCGGTGTCGCCGTACGACATCTTGGCGCCGTCGACGATGGAGGCGTGGTCGAGCTTGTCGAGATAGACCACATCGCCCCGACCAACCAGGCCGGAAATGAGCCCCAGGTTGGCGGAGTACCCGGTGGAGAACACCAGGCAGGCCTCTTTCCCCAGGAACTCGGCAATGGCCCGCTCCAGCTGCTCATGGAGATCCAGCGTCCCATTGAGAAACCGGCTCCCGGTGCAACCCGACCCGTAGCGGCTGAGCGCCCGGCTGGCAGACTCGAGCACTTTCGGGTGGTGGGTCAGCCCCAGGTAATTGTTCGACCCCAGCATGATCCGCTTCTGCCCGTCGATCACGACGACGGTGTCCTCCGATTCGGAAATCGGGATGAAGTACGGATAGAGGCCAATCGCCTGCAGCTCACGGGCTTTCGTGAATTCGCGGCATTTGTCGAAGAGCGCGACCTGTTGAAGCTCTTGAGTATCCACGGCGCCTCAGCCAGAAGTGGAGGTGAGGAGGGGGCCTCACATCGCTTTGTGACAGAATGGGTTAAATTAGTCAACCACCGGAAGTGACACAAGTTGCAGGGCCCTCGTTACGGCCCCCCCGGGCTGGAATCGTCCTCCGATCCGCAAGGGGTACGCCGCTCCGGCCCGGGACGTCCAGTCCGCTTGACTTGGCCTTCCCAAGGGCCGACCTTACAAGCCTATGACCGACCGCGCGACGCCTCCGAGCCGACGTTCCTTCGTCCGAAGCCTGGCCCTGATGGGTCTGGGCCTGGTCGGACTGAAGGATAGTCTGGGGGCCGGACGGCTGTGGGCCTCTACTCCGGGTCGGGGCCTTCCGAGCGACCCCGAGGTGCCCAACGAGCAGGTGGCCAGGATCCTCAAGGACCTGTTTGGCGACCGCCCGATCCGGACCGGGCACATCTCCCTCGATATGCCGGTCGTGGCCGAGGACGGCCGGATCGTCCCGGTCATCATCGAGAGCGATCTGCCGATGACGGCCGACGGGTACGTGAAGGCCGTCCACCTGATCGTGGATCACAACCCCGATCCGCATCTCGCCGCGTATCACCTGACGCCCGCGCTGGGGTCCGTGGCGATCCAGACCCGGATCAAGATGAAGCGCACCACCTGGGTCCGGGCCATTCTCGAGACCTCCGGCGGCGATGTCTATGGGGCCTACGCCCATGTCAACGTCTCGCTCAACGGGTGCGGCTGATGACCATCGGCGATGCCCGGATCCGCATTCCCGCCCGGATCAGCCGCGGCGACCTCATCATCGTCAATGCCATCGTGGTCCACCCGATGGACACCGGCTTCTTCCGCACCGCCGAGGGCGCCCCGATCCCGGCGTACTTCATCAAGGATGTCGTGGTGACGTACGGCGACGAGCCGGTGGCCCGCTTCGAGTGGACCTCGGGCGTGAGCAAGGATCCGATCGTGAGCTTCACGCTCAAGGCGGACCGCGAGGCGCCGCTCACGATGGTCTGGACCGATTCGAAGGGCGGGGTCTACCGCCAGTCGGTCAACGTCGCCTTCGTGGCCGCGTAGCCGCGGTCGCCGTCAGGCCCCGCCGCCGCCCGCTGCCCCGACATTGCCGGGTGCGCGCCGCCCTCCTCAGTCGCACGTGATCGCCCTCACTACCCCACTTTTCGCGCTCGCCGCCGCGCTCCCCTGGACCGCGGGGCCGCTGCCGGCCCCCGATTCGGCGCCGCCTTTCGTCGCCCGCCGGCTCGCCGAGGGCGTGTATCTGGTGCCCGGCGATACTGGCCGCGGATCGGAGGGCCGGCCGAACGCCGGTTTCATCGTCACCAGCGAAGGCGTGGTGGTGGTGGACGCGCTGGCCAGCCCGCGCCAGGGCGAGGCGCTGCTCCGCACCATCCGCGGTGTCACCCGCCAGCCGATCAAATGGCTGGTGCTGACCCATCATCATCCCGACCATCACTTCGGCGCCATCGTGTTTCGACGGGCGGGGGCAAAGGTGATCGCCCATCCCGATACCCGGGTCCTCGCCACCGAGGCAGGCCCCGACGCCCTCGTGGCCGACTGGGTCCGGGTCTTCGGGCTCGACGCGATGCGCGGATTCGAGTTTGCCGA
>JBBRGH010000121.1:0-8527 GCA_038240915.1 Gemmatimonadales bacterium
CCGTGGTGATGGTTCGGCGATGAGGTACGCCCTCATCTCCGACATCCACGCCAACCTGCCGGCCCTCCGGGCGGTGCTGGCCGACATCGCCCGGCGCCAGGCCGGCGCGGTCTGCCACCTGGGCGATCTGGTCGGCTACGCCCCATGGCCTGACGAGGTGGTGGCGCTCATCGCCGCTGAAGGCATCGCCGGCGTGGCCGGCAACTACGACTCCACCGTGGCCACCGGCTACAAGCACTGCGGTTGCCGCTACGAGGATGCCCGCCAGGAGGAGCTGTCCCACCTCAGCTTCGACTGGACCCTCGGCCACGCTTCCGACCGCACCCGGGCCTTCCTCCGCGGTCTTCCGTTCCGCCTCGACCTGCTCCCCAACGGCGGCCATCTGGCCGGCCCGCGCCTGGTCCTGGTCCACGGCACGCCGACCCTCAACACGGTCTACTGGTCCGCCGACCGCTCCGACGAGTTCTGCCTGAAGATGGCGGGCTACGCCGGGATGAAGCCGGGCGACGTGATCGCCTTCGGGCACACCCACCTCCCGTGGCACCGGGAGGTGGGCGGGATCCACTTCGTCAACACCGGCAGCGTCGGCCGGCCCAAGGACGGGAACTGGCGGGCCGGCTACGTCCTGCTCGACGTGGGCGACGGGCCCGTCCGGGTCGAGCACGTCCGGGTGGAGTACGACGTGGACCAGGTCGCGCGCGGCATCCGGGCCAGCGACCTGCCCCATGAATTCGCCGACTTCCTCCGGGCCGGCGGGGCCGCGTCATGACCGGCGCGGTCGCCCTCGACCGGCAGGTGCTCCAGCGCCTCTCGACGCTCGACCGGTTCCTGCCGCTCTGGATCTTCGCGGCCATGGCGCTGGGGCTCCTGCTCGGGCGGCTGTACCCCGGCTTGGGCGGGGCGCTCGACCGGGTCCAGCTGGCCGGGGTGTCGCTCCCGATCGCCATCGGGCTCCTGTGGATGATGTACCCGGTTCTGGCCCGGGTGCGTTACGAAGCCATCGGCCGCCACGCGGCCGACACCCGGCTGCTCGGCACCTCCTTGCTGCTCAACTGGGTGCTCGGGCCGCTGCTCATGCTCGCGCTCGCGTGGATCTTCCTGCCCGACCTGCCCCACTACCGGAACGGGCTGGTCCTGATCGGGCTGGCGCGCTGCATCGCCATGGTCCTGATCTGGAACGCGCTGGCCCGCGGCTGGGGCGAGCTGGCCGCCGTGCTCGTGGCGCTCAACTCGGTCTTCCAGATCCTCACCTACTCGGTGCTCGGCTGGCTCTATCTCACCGTGGTGCCCGGCTGGTTCGGCGGGGACGCCGCCGCGCTCCACATCTCCATGGCCCGGATCGCCCGGAGCGTCGCCATTTTCCTCGGCGTCCCCCTCCTCGCCGGCTATCTCACGCGGAAGATCCTGATCGGACGGCGAGGGCCCGCCTGGTACGAAGATGTGTTCCTTCCGCGGATCGGCCCCACCGCCCTGCTCGGCCTGCTCTACACCATCGTGCTGATGTTCGCGATGCAGGGCCACCGCATCGTCGAGCTGCCGGGGGACGTGCTCCGGATCGCCTTGCCGCTGCTGGTCTACTTCGGCCTGATGTTCGGGCTCGCCTTCTGGCTCGCCCGACGGCTGGGCTTCGGGTACGAGGCCACCGCCGCCATCGCCTTCACGGCGGCGGGCAACAACTTCGAACTGGCCATCGCGGTCGCGGTGGCGACCTTCGGCCTCGCCTCGGGCGAGGCGCTGGCGGCCGTGGTGGGCCCGCTGATCGAGGTGCCCGCCCTGGTCGGGCTGGTCTACCTGGCGCTCTGGGCCCGCCGGCGCTACTTCCCCGCCCTCGCCGCCCATGACTGAGGCCCCGCCCCCCGGGTAGCTTTCGGCCTCCTCACCGATCGGATGCTCGCCGGGTGCTACTCGCTCGACTGGTTCCCACCGCCCCCATCGCCTGGCTCTTCCTGGCGGCCACCGCCTGCGCCGGCCATGGCGGGACCGCCGGGGCGCCCAATCCGCTCGAGGACGGCGTCTTGCGCCCCAACCAGGCCCCCATCGTGGGGCTGCCCGACGTGCTCGACTCCGACACCCTCCTCGGCAAGCGGGTCCGGGTCCTCGGCTGGTGCGCCGGGGCGCCGGGCCTGCTGGGCGGACGGCGGAGCGGCGCCTGGTTCCTCGCCACGCCCGACACCTCGATCGAAGTCCGCGGTCTCGTCCCCACCGCCTGCGCGCCCGTGGTGGTCCGGCAGGTGCTGGTGCTGGTCTTCGCCCAGGTCGTGCCGGCCGAGCCGGGGAGTCCGGATCGGCTGCTGCTCCGTTTGCCCGAATAGGCTGGCTTTGTCCGCTGCCCGAACCGGCATCTGGCCCCATCCAATGACGATCGAGACCCTTCCCGCCCTGGCCGCCGCCATCACCGCCTGCGAGCGCTGCCCGCGGCTCCGCTCCCACTGCCAGGAAGTGGCGCGGGTCCGGAAACGAGCCCACGCGGGCGACGAATACTGGGGCCGCCCTGTCCCCAGCCTCGGCGATCCCCTGGCCCGGCTGCTGATCGTCGGCCTGGCCCCAGCGGCGCACGGGGCCAACCGCACCGGCCAGCTCTTCACCGGCGACGCCAGCGGGAGCTGGCTCTACGAGGCGCTCCACCGCTACGGCTTCGCCAACCGTCCCAACGCCCTCTGGCGGAACGACGGCCTGGTGCTGACCGACTGCTGGATCACCGCCGCGGCGCACTGCGCCCCGCCGGGCAACCGGCCCACGCCGGCCGAGCTGGCGCACTGCCGGCCCTATCTCGAGGCGGAGCTGGGCCTGCTGCCGCGGGTGGAGATCGTACTGGCGCTGGGACGGGTGAGCTGGGAGGCGTGGCTCAGGGCGTCGGGCTGGTGGAGCCGGATGCCGGCCCGGGAGCGGCCGGCCTTCGGTCACGGGGTGGAGACGGTCCTGCCGGATGGCCTGGTGCTGGTGACCTCGTTCCATCCCAGCCGGCAGAATACCAACACGGGCAAGCTGACGCGGACGATGTGGTACCGCGTCTTCGAGGGGATCCGCGGGCGGATCGCCCCCGTTACTGCGCCGGGGCCGGCGCCGGCGGCCGTCCGCCCGTCACCCGCTTCACCGTCCGCCCTGCCGGGATCACCGCCGTCGGCGCTTCCACCTCGTTGATGATCGCCAGCTCGGCGATCGAGATCGTGGACGGGTACTGGCTGTTGAACTGCTCCAGCGTCATCTCCCGGTTGAGCTTCACCAGCTCCACCTTGGCCGGCTGCACGTTCATCGCCGCCTGGTTCCGCAGCTGCCCGAAGCTGTTGATCGTCTGCTGGAAGACGTTGTCGTAGGTGGTGAGCTTGCCCGCCGGCGTGTAGCCCAGGATGCCGTAGGTATTGCCGTTGTACGAGATGAACGTCACCAACCCCTGGACCGACCCGTTCTGGGTCTCGGCCTGGAAGTAGCCCGACGCGGCCGGCAGCCCGTTCACGCTCGAGGTCGAGGTGTTCCCTGCCTGCACGCCCTGCTGCGACAGGAACTGCTGTGCCGCGTCGCGCGGCGCGGCCTTGCCCGCCAGGCTCAGCTGGATGATCGCGTCCTTCTGCGGGCTCCCGGCCATCACCGCCTCGGGCGTGTTCTGCGTCTGCCACCCCTGGGGGAACTGAAGCTGGAACCGCAGATCGGGATGGTAGAACACCCCGTTCTCGAAGAAGCCCTGCCGCGGGTCCTCGCCGTAGGTCATGCCTCGGATGTGGGCCAGGTACTGATCGCGGTCGATGACCGTGTTGGTCAGATCCTTGTGCAGCGTGTCCAGGCGCTGCTCCGTGTTCTGGATCCGGGTGCCCGGGTTGGGGTGGGTCGCCAGCCACTCGGGCAGGCGGCCGCCCCCGGCGGCACTGCTCTCCCGATCGAGCGTCTGGAACACGCTGGCCATCTCGCGGACGTCGTAGTTCTGATTGAGCGCGTAGCGGAAGCCGGCCAGGTCGGCCTGGTTCTCGGCGTCGCGGCTGTACTTGAGGAAGAGGACGCCGAGCCCCTGGCTGGCCAGGCCGGCCGCGCGGGCCACGGTGGGCGACAGGATGCTGCCCAGGCCGAGGCCCAGCTGTGCCACCTGCTGCTTGCTGATCTGCTGCACCGAGTGCCGGTTGGTCACGTGGCCGATCTCGTGCCCCATCACCGTCGCCAGCTCGGCCTCGTTGTTGATCGCCGTCATCAGCCCCCGGGTCACGTAGATGAAGCCGCCCGGCAGCGCAAAGGCGTTGACCGAGGCGTCGTTCACCACGTGGAACTCCCACGGCAGGTTGGGCCGCTCGCTGGCCTTGGCCATCCGCATCCCGATCGCGGAGACGTAGCTCTGCACGGCCGGATCGTCGTAGAACCCGATCGACTGCTGGACCTGGACCGCCGACTCCTTGCCCAGCTGGATCTCCTGGCTCTCCGACACCAGCGACAGCTCGTTCTTGCCGGTCACGGGGTTGCGGGCGCAGGAAATGCCCGCCGCGATCCCGGCGGCGAGCAGGGTGGAAAGCGGAACGAGAACGAGACGGCGGCGCGTCATGGGCATTCCTCGATTTCGCGGTCGGCCAGCGGTACCGGACGCCAAATATGTAGCCCATCCGGTCCCCCGGGGCCGTGATCCCGGTCGCACCGCCCCCCAATGGCCGCGACCTCCGCGGCCAGGGTTGGCGGCGGAGGTCGCAAATGACTGCGGAATCGATGCTTAGTCCAGCATCCCCGGGGAGGTCAGCCGCTCGTCCAGGGCCGGCGCCGAGACCCGGTTCCGCCGGTGAAGCCCGCGACGGAAGTACTCCACGGTGCGCCGGAGTCCCTCTTCCAGCTGGATCTGCGGCTCCCAGCCGAGCCACTGGCGAGCCCGGGAGATGTCGGGCTGGCGCTGGGTCGGATCGTCCTGCGGCAGCGGCTTGTAGGTGACGCGGGTCTGGCCGCCCACCGAACGCACCACCTCGTCGGCCAGCTCGCGGATGGTGAACTCGACCGGGTTCCCCAGGTTGACCGGCTCGTGCCGCGTCTCGGCCGCCATCAGCGCCATCAGCCCGGTCACCAGGTCGTCCACGTAGCAGAAGGAGCGGGTCTGCTCGCCGCTGCCGTAGAGCGTCAACTCCTGCCCGCGGAGCGCCTGCACGATGAAGTTGGAGACCACCCGCCCGTCGTTCTCCGCCATCCGGGGGCCGTAGGTGTTGAAGATCCGGGCGATCCGGATGTCCACCCCGTCCTCGCGGTGGTAGTCCGACATCAGCGTCTCGGCCACGCGCTTGCCCTCGTCGTAGCAGGCGCGGGGGCCGATCGGGTTTACGTTGCCCCAGTAGCTCTCGGGCTGCGGATGCACGTGCGGGTCGCCGTAGACCTCGGAGGTCGAGGCCTGCAGGATCCGGGCGCCCACCCGCTTGGCCAGCACCAGCATGTTGAGGGTGCCCATCACGTTCGACTTGATCGTCTTGACCGGATTGAACTGGTAGTGCACCGGCGAGGCGGGGCAGGCCAGGTTGTAGATCTGGTCCACTTCGATGAAGAGCGGCTCGCAGACGTCGTGGCGGATCAACTCGAAGGACGGGTGGTCGAGCAGGTGGTCGATGTTGTCGCGGCGGCCGGTGAAGAAATTGTCGAGGCAGACGACGTTGTGACCGGCATCGAGGAGGCGGTCGGACAGGTGGGAGCCAATGAACCCGGCACCGCCGGTGATGAGGGTCCGCATGCCTGCCGCCTCGCACCTGGGGACCGAAAACGACCAGGAACTCAGAGACTGTTCGGATTGCATGAGCCATGCCGAGTTCGGCACCGCGCTGTCTCAAACCTGTGCACCACAGCTAAAACTTTACCATTCAGCGTGTTACGATGTGCAATCAAGGCAGGGCCGGCTCGAGGGGACGCCCGCCGTCATGACTGCCGTTCTACAATATGCCAGACGGACAAATACCACCGGAACCCGCATCACGCAAATCGGCTCCCCTCGGGGAGGCGAGAAGGCTACGGTGGGACCGAGGGGCGGGAAGCCGGGCGGCGGGTTACTTCCGCTTGCCGGGGGCGGCGGCGGGCCGGGGCTGGCTGTCGGCCGGCTCGTCGGTGGTGTCGGCGTCGGGCTCGGCCACGGGGAATCCCCGGTCGGCCAGGGTGAACGAGCCCTGCCCGCGCCCATCCACGCCGAGGCCGGCCTTGGTGACGCCGTCGTGGTCGGCGAACACCAGGTTGGCCGAGCCGTTGGGCGACATGCCCAGCACCGCCCGCGGCACACCCTGATTGTCGCTCATGACGAACGAGGTGGACTGGTCGGGCAGCGCGCCGAGGACCACCAGCTTGTGGTCGGCCGAATCGGCGAAGCTGAGGCCGGAACCGCCCTCCGGGAGCACGCTGAGCCGGACCCGCGGGCGGCCCCCGGCGTCGCTCAGCATGAGGCGGATGGTGCCGTCGTCGGCGATGCCCCAGGTGCCCCGGCTGGTGCCTTTGCCGTCCCGGATGGTGAACTGGCGGGCGGTGATGTTCTGCGGCACCCCGGCGCCGAGGCTGCCGGAGTAGATGAACACGGCGACGGTGACGCCCAGCATGACGGCCATCCCGAGCAGGGTGGTCACGCCGAAGCGGCGGAGCCGGCGGTTCTCCCGCTCGATCTCCTCCATCCGCTCGATCAGCACGATCTCGGTCGGTTTCGGGTCGGGGCTCACGCGGTCCTCGAGTCGTCCAGGAAGTAGGAGCGGCAGGCGCGGTCAACGAAGTCCACGGTGGCTTCCGGCGTCACCTGATGGAACCGGGCGATGTCCACCACGTGGTCGAGGATGTCGCGCGGGTGGCAGCCGCGCGGGATGATCGAGTGCTTGCCGTACCAGTTCTCGTAGATGTAGCGCACGATCGAGGGATCGTACCCGATGCTCCGCTCCCGGCAGTTGCGCTCGAAGATGTCCTCGAACTGCTCCCGGTCGGGGCCCTCGATCATGACCTTGTAGTGGATCCGCCGGAGGAACGCCTCCTCGACCAGGTGCGACGGCTCCAGGTTGGTCGAAATGATCAGCAGCGTGTCGAACGGCACCGGGAACTTGCCGCCGGTGTGCAGGGTGAGGAAGTCGATCCGCTTCTCGAGCGGCACGATCCAGCGGTTGAGCAGGTCCTTGGGCGGCACCCGCTGGCGGCCGAAGTCGTCGAGGATGAGCACGCCGCCGTTGGCTTTCACCTGGAACGGGGCCTGGTACATCTTGGTGTACCGGTCGTACTGCAGGTCGAGCTGTTCGAGGGTCAGCTCGCCGCCGGTGAGCACGACGGGACGCCGGACCAGGGAGTAGCGGCGGTCGTAGTCCGGCGTCTTGGTCAGCCAGGCCGGGTCGGGCGACGCCAGCTCCAGGCTGGGCCGCGCCTCCTCTTCCTCCTCGGGGTTCACGTCGCGGTGGAACACCGGGTCGTGCACCACCATGATCTGGCCTTCGATTTCGACCGCGTACGGCACGTAGATGTGGCCGCCGAGCATCTGGGCGATGGTCTCGGCGACCATCGTCTTGCCGTTGCCCGGGGCGCCGTAGAGGAACAGCGACTTGGCCGAGTTGATGGCCGGTCCGAGCACGTCGTGGATGGCCTCCGAGAGCACCATCCGCTGGAACCCTTCGCGGATGACCTCACGGGTCACGTGGACGTTCCGGATGCTCTGCTTTTCGACCCAGAACCGGTACTGGTCGAGCGGCACCGGGGCCGGCCCGACGTACTGGCTCGAGGCCAGCGATTCCCGGGCCCGGTCGCGGCCGGCGGCGGTGAGGTCGAAGGTGTAGCCACCGCGGCTCGGGCCGCTGGTCGAGCGCACTTCGACCAGCCGCCGCTGCTGTAGCGACAGGAGCTGGTCGTCCACGAAGTCGAATGGCAGGCGAACCGTGTTGGTGAGGTGCTGTCCGGTGCGGGCGCCCTGCACGTAGAGGACCTTGAGCAGCAGGTCGACGATGAACTCCGGGGACAGCCCGGTGGCCGCCACCGTTTCGGGCGGCTCCGGGGCCGCGGAGCCGTGTGGGTCGGCCACCCCGCGCCGGGGGGACATGGGAATAGAGCTCATCGCGAGGTCTCCTCGTGGTACTCGACCAGATCGCCTTCCATGGTTCCGGTCTCCTGGAGAGTTCCAGCCGGCAGCTCCAGGGCGGCACGCGCCGCTCTGTGCCAGCGGGTCTGCGCGCCGGGGGAGAGCCGCTCATACCGGGCAATCACCCGATTGCCCGCATCCAGGAACGCGACGTCGAGTGGGAACTTCATGCCCATCATGTGGACGGCGCGGCAGGGCTTGAGCAGGAGGCCTTCGCCGGGGGCCAGGTCCGCGCGCCCGCTGAGTCCCCGCAGCCGGAGCCACCACCAGTCCGCAACGCCGATCCGGCTGCCAAGGACCCGCCCCCGCGCCGCGTTGACGGCGCGGACGAGCCTCACCCGAAGCTCTTGAGCGCAGCGAGAATCTGGATCACCGCCGGCCCGAGGATCACGACGAACAAGGCCGGAAAGATGCAGAAGACGAGCGGAAAGATCAGCTTGATCGTGGTCTTGGCGGCGGCTTCCTCGGCGCGTTGCCGGCGCTTCGTGCGCATGGTAT
>JBBRGH010000122.1:0-8489 GCA_038240915.1 Gemmatimonadales bacterium
GACTCTTAATCACTAGGTTGTAGGTTCGATTCCTACGCGGCGCACTGGTCGGACACACGCAATTGCACAGCACGACAACCTCCCTGCCCGGCACCCGCGGCTCAGGGAGGTTGTCGCGTTGAAGGGGGCGCATGACACAAGGTGACAGGCTCGGCCTCGGTCTCGGAACCTTCTCCATCCTGGCCGGCCTGCTCCACTTCGCGAAGCCGGCTGGAGGGACTCAGCGCCTTCGGCACCTCGACCCGACTACCCCGCCAGCGCCGTTGCCAGCCGCGGTTTGAGCGCGCCACGGATCGCGGCCAGGTGATGGTAGCTGTGCCGCACCGCGTGATCTTCCAGCATGAACTGGCAGGTGAGCGGTGCGTCGGCGTTGAGCGACACGGTCGCCGCGCGGTCCAGTTCCTCGTCGCTCAGGCCCCGGATGGCCGCGGCCGCCGCCTCGCTGTTCTGCCGCAGCAGCTCGAGGGCCGCCTTCCGGGTCACCGCGTCGTTCTCCCGGGCGTGCCCGGCGTTGATCGCATGCACGTCGTCCCAGGTGACCCCGGCCACCGGCTTGCGGGCGGCGAGCTTCTGCGCCAGCTGAATCTCCAGCGGATACATGAAGGCCACGTGATGGACCACGACGCCGATCTTGCGCC
This sequence comes from Gemmatimonadales bacterium, assembly GCA_038240915.1. Taxonomy (GTDB): domain Bacteria; phylum Gemmatimonadota; class Gemmatimonadetes; order Gemmatimonadales; family GWC2-71-9; genus CAVVWJ01. The sequence continues at coordinate 639 of JBBRGH010000122.1, forward strand.
CGTCCTTCGGCAGCCGGGTGTTCCACTCGGCGTCCGTCAGGCGGCCGGCCAGGGCCGCGAGCGCGCTCGCTCCCTGCTCGAGACGGTCCGCCAGGGCATTCGCACGGGTACTCATCGCTGCACCTCCAGAAAAGTGATTGTGAGTCGCTGGCGGCTCGCATTCGCGAGCCGCCCGTCAGGCGACTCGGGCCTGGACATCCAGATATTCGCCCACCACGGCGGTGCCACCATCGGCGGCCACGTTGTACTGCATGAACAGGCGGGTCAGCTCGGCGCGGAGCCGGCTCGCCCCGGCGGGATCGGCCGTGCGGAGCGCCGTGACGGTGGGCCCGTAACAGCTGGCAAACAGCTCGGTCACCGCCGCGGGCGGAAACGGAAACCGGAGTTCCAGCGTCCGGCGGGTGCACTCGAGCGTCTCGACCGCCTCGCCGAAACGGGAGCGCACCGCCTCCTCCTCGCCCCAGACGAGGGGGCTCGCCACGATCGGCGGCGGCGGTACGACCATGGCGTGGGCGCGCAGCATCTGGCCCACGAAGCCGTCCGGCGTCCAGTTCGCCATCGCGATCCGGCCGCCGGTCCGGGTCACCCGGAGTAGTTCGGCCGCCGCCCGGGCCGGTCGGAAGGCGAACATGGCCCCGAACATCGTAACCGTGGTATCGAACTGGGCGTCGAGATACGGCATGGCCTCGGCGTCGCCGACTTCGAATGCGATGGTGAGCCGGGCGGTGCGCGCCTCCAGCCGGGCCTCGGCGATCAGGTTCGGCGCGATGTCGAGACCGCTCACCCGGGCGCCGGCGCGGGCCGCGGGAATCGCCAGGTTGCCGGTGCCGCAGGCCACGTCGAGCACCCGTTCCCTGGGTCGCAGGCCGAGCCGGGCCACGAACGCTTCCGCGCCGGGCGCGAAGCTGCGCGCGATGGGAAGGAAGTCGCCCGCGGTCCACACGGTCCGGGCCCGCGCGGTGAGCGGATCCTCGGACCAGGCCGGAACCTCGGGGGCGCCGGTCACGCGGCCGATGGCGGGAGAGTGCTCGGATGACATGCCAGCCTCACTTGGGGTCGAACGTGCGCAGACCGCACGCGTGACCTGAAGGTGCTGGCGGCGGGCCGCCCGACCAATGATCGGGCGTCCCGACTTCCTGCTCGGGCGTATTGGGGAAAGGGAGGGCGGTGTGTTCCGGCGGCTAGGTCCGGACGGCCCGGCGGGCCTCGCGCCACGCGCCGGGCGCCAGGCCGGTGGCCTTCTTGAAGGCGCGGCTGAAGGCGGCCTCGGACTCGTAGCCCACCTCGTCCGCGATCGCGGCCACCTTGGCTCCGCTCTGGACCAGCAGGGTGGCCGCGAGCTGCATCCGCCACTGGGCCAGGTACTGCATCGGGGGCTGGCCCACCAGCTCGGCGAACCGCTTGGCCAGGCTCGAGCGGGACGAGGCCGACTCGTGCGCGAGGCCCGCCAGCGTCCACGGATGGGCCGGCCGGTGGTGCAGCAGCGTCAGCGCCCGGCCCACCACCTCGTCACGCAGGCCGGCCAGCCAGCCCGTCTGGCCCGGCGGCAGCTCGTCGAGATAGCGGCGCAGTACCTCGATGAACATCACCTCGGCCACCCGGGTGAGCACCAGCTCCGCGCCGGGTCGGCCGAGCTGGGATTCCTCGGTCAGCCGGCGGGTCGAGCCGCCCAGCCAGGTGGTGGACATCCCCCGCATGTGCATCCGGTGGGGCAGGGCGGCCAGCAGTGGATTGAACGGACGGCGGTCGCATCCGAGGAAGCCGCAGATGAACGAGGTAGTCACGTTCCCTCGGTCGCCCAGCAGCACGGTGTGGGGATAGCGGGCGGACGCGGCCGTGTTGACGCCGGGACTGAGCCGGAGGCCGCGGTCACTGGACATGACGTGCGGATCGCCGTGGGGAAAGACCAGCACGTCGCCCGCGGTCAACTCGACCTGATCCTCGCCGCTGAGGCCGCCGAAGCAGCGCCCCTCGGTCACGATGTGGTAGGAAATGAGGTGCTCGGCCTCGGGCATGATCCGGGGCGTCAGCTCGGCCGCGGCCACGGTCTCGATGACCCGGAGCAGGTCCGAGAGGAGATCCATGGGGGGTGAAAGCTAGCCGCGCCGGGGGCGCGCGCCAGAAACAGCAAGGCCGCCGGTCCCAGGCCGGACCGGCGGCCGGGGCACCCTCCTCTGACTCACGCTACGGTGGCGGCCGCACCTTGAGCCCCGGGCCCTGGCGATGGAGATTCCGCCTTGAGGCCGCCGACATTGACCGGCCACCCGGATGTGTGCCCGATGACGCCAGCAAGGTCGTCCCCGGTACCTACCTCTCGCCCTGGAGTGCTCGCGTGAAATTCATGCTCCTGATCTATCTCGATCCCGCCCTGATGGACGCCCTGCCGCCCGGCCAGGCCGACGCCATGCTGCGCGACTGCTTCGGCCACGCCGACGCGCTCCAGCGGGACGGCGTGCTGCTCCAGTCCCAGATGCTGGCGGAGCCCGGGACGGCGCGATCGCTCCGGGTGCGGAAGGGTCGCTCGCAGGCGACCGACGGGCCGTTCGCGGAGGCGAAGGAGGTGCTGGGCGGCTTCAACCTGATCGAGGCGGACAGCATGGAGGAGGCGCTGCGGATTGCCGGAGGGTTCCCGTGGGCTGCCGTGGGCTCGGTCGAGGTCCGGCCGGTGCAGGAGCTCGACGCGGTGCGTCTGCGGGTGGGCCACGCGGTGGGACAACGTATCCATCAAATACGATAAACTATTTATAGCATTAGCTTTACGTGATTGAGCTAAAGTGATTTATTGGACTGGTCCAACGCTTACACTCCCGCGGCCCTCCTCCTCGTGCCCGGTTCACGCTCGGTGACTGCCCCGACGGATCTCCCGACTTCTCGCTGGGGCGCTCGGCGGCTGGGCTCGGCCGTCTTGTCGGTTGCCCATCCGAGTGATCCGCTTCCTCTTCTCCGGTGAGCACCCCGATGTACCGTGCCGTCAGCAGGATCTGCCGTTCCAGGGCAGCTCGCACCAGTTCGTCGGCGCCGACCACGGCGATGTCGCCGTCTCCGCTTTCCTGCTCAGTGCTGAGCCTGGGCGCGGGCCCGGTCCCCATCGCCACCCGTATGACGAAGTCCAGTTCGTCCGCGAAGGACGCGGCCGGTACATCGTCAACGGCGAGGAGTTCGAGGTGACGGCCGGCGACATTCTGGTGATCAAGGCCGGCGAGGTCCACAGCTTCCGCTGCAGCGGCGATGGGCCATTGGTCCAGGTGGACGTGCACCTGAGTCCCCGCTTCATTCAGGAGAACCTCACCTAGCACCGAGGCCGCATGCTCGAGCGGGGACGGACGACCTTCTTGGCGCTGGCCGTGGGCCTGGCATCGCACCGGACGCGCCCCGAGACACGGCAGGACCGGACGTGGTTCCCTCCGGCCCGCGTCCCGGGGGCTCCGTAGCATGAGAGCCGATTATGGGCTCGACGCGCCGCCGGTGGTCCGCAACCTCATGGTCGCCGGGGTCGGCGGCCTGCTCGTGTGGAGCACCGCCGCGGCCGGGCTCTGGTCCGGGGCGCTCGAGTTCGCTGTGGGCGGGACGGACGTCCGCATCGGGCTGGCGCCGGCTGGACTCGGCGTGGGGCTCGGCTGCCTGGCGATGGCGGCCTGGATGATCTGGTCCAGCCGGATCGGCAAGGTGCGCGAGCGCGAGCGGCTGCTCGACACCATCGCGTGGCGCGGCGACGAGCAGGTGCTCGATCTGGGCTGCGGACGCGGGTTGATGCTGATCGGCGCGGCCCGCCGGCTCCGGAGCGGACGCGCCGTGGGTGTCGACCTCTGGCGCACGGAGGACCTGGGCGGCAACTCGGCCGCCGCGGCCCGGACCAACGCCGAGCTCGAAGGCGTGGCCGATCGGGTGAGCTTCGAGACCGCCGACATGCGGCGGCTGCCGCTCGCGAACGGCAGCGTGGACGTGGTGCTGTCGCAGGCCGCAGTCCACAACATCGAGGACCCGGCCGGCCGGCGGCAGGCACTCGACGAGGTGGCCCGGGTGCTTCGGCCGGGCGGCACGGTGCTGCTGGCCGACATCCGCCACCTGGAGGAATACGCCGGCGTCCTGCGGGAGCGCGGACTCACCGCCCGGGTGGAGGGCTCGCGCGCCGTGCGTGGCATGCTGGCCGTGATCACTTTTGGCGCCCTCCGCCCGGGCGTGGTCCGCGCCTGGCGGGCGGCGCCGCGGTATCCTTTGGCATTTCCGGCGGGAGGCTGACTCGGTGGACCTCATGTTCCACGGCACCCGGATGCGGTTGCACCTGCGTACGGCCGAGACCGGCGGCGCTTACGGCTTGATCGAGATGTGGCATCCGCCGAACGTCGGTCCGGCGCTTCACCTCCACCTCCGCGGGCCGGAGACCTTTCTGGTCCTCGAGGGCAGCTATCGCTTCACCCGCGGCGAGGAGACTGTCCTCGCGGGGCCGGGGCGGCGCTCACCGTTCCTGGCGGCGTGCCCCACCGCTATGACGTAGGTTCGGACGGTGGACACCTGATCGTGGTCTGCCCCCCGGGCCTCGAGGGCTACTTCGAAGAAGTGGCGCGACGAAACCAGGCCGGTCCAGTATCATTGGACGCGGAATTCGAGATCGCCGCGGCCTGTGGACAGGAGTTCCTCGACCGCGCGGGGCACTGGGCCGGCCGTTGAGACCGCGGGCACGAGCACTAATCGGGAGGCGCATGGACATCACCCGCCGCGAGTTCGCCGCGGCACTCACCGCGGTGGCCGGGGCCGCCACTCTGCCGCGCGGGCTGGGCTCCGATCCCTCCTCCGGCGACCCCTGCCGTCTGCCTCCGTCGATCCAGGCGCTCTCCCCGAAGACATCCGGCATCGCCCCGATCGGCGACGACGAGCGTCGCACCCGCATCGCCCGGGCTCAGCGGCTGATGGCGGAGCGTGGGATGGGGGCCCTGGTGATCGAGCCGGGCTCGACCATGCGCTACTTCACGGGCGTGAGCTGGTGGCCGTCGGAGCGGACCTTCGCGCTGGTGCTGCCGGCCTCGGGCGCGCCGGCCTGGGTCTGTCCCGCGTTCGAGGAGGCCCGCGCGCGGGAACTGATCCGATTTGGCGACGACATCCGCGTCTGGCAGGAGGATGAGAGCCCGTTCGCGCGGATAGCGGCCATCCTCCAGGATCGCGGGGCGCTCAGCGCCGCGGTCGGGGTGGAGGAGGAGGTCCGCTTCTTCGTGGCCGACGGGATCCGGCAGGCCGCCCGCTCGGCCCAGCTGGTGTCGGCCACGCCGGTCACCGCCGGCTGCCGGATGTACAAGTCCGCCGCCGAGGTGGCGCTGATGCAGCAGGCCACGGACATCACCATGCTGGCGTTCAAGGCCGCCTTCGCCACGCTCCGGGCCGGCATGACGCAGTATGATCTGGGCGACCACATGACCACGGCACTCACCCGGCTCGGCGGCAGCGATCCCTGGGCGCTGGTCGGGTTCGGCGTCTACTCGGCGTTTCCCCACGGCAGTGTGCAGCCGCAGCGGCTCCGCCCGGGCGACATCGTCCTGCTCGACGCCGGCTGCGCCGTGGAGGGCTATCAGTCGGACGTGACCCGGACCACCGTGTTCGGCCGGCCCACCCGGCGGCAGACCGAGGTCTGGCATCTCGAGCGAGCGGCTCAGGACGCCGCCTTCGCCGCGGCCAAGGTGGGCGTGCCGTGCGAGGCGGTGGATGCCGCCGCTCGCGAGGTGATCGCTCGCGCGGGGTTCGGTCCCGATTACCGGGTGCCCGGCCTGCCGCACCGCACCGGGCACGGCATCGGTCTCGATGGCCACGAGTGGACCAACTTCGTCCGCGGCAACACCACGCCGATCGCACCCGGGATGTGCTTCAGCGACGAGCCGACGATCGCCATCTACGGGGAGTTCGGCATTCGGCTGGAGGACTGTCTCCACATCACCGAGGACGGCCCCCGCTTCTTCTCGCCGCAGAGCCCGGCGATCGATCAGCCGTTCGGATGACCGCACCCGATCTTCCTCCCCCTGTGCCGAGGAGCGCCGTGCCGGGCCGCATCGTGCAGCTCAACCGCAAACCCCGCGAGGGCCGCTCCCGCGGACTCCCCAAGCGACCCGTGGCCGAGTTGTCGATCACGGCCGATGGCGTGGAGGGCGACTTCAACCGCTGGCGCACGGAGGAAGCGGCCGGCGATCCGGACCAGGCCGTGCTCCTGCTGAGCGAGGAGATCCTGGCCGACCTGCGGGCCGAGGGTTGGCCGGTCCAGCCCGGCGACCTGGGCGAGAACCTGACCGTCGCCGGCCTCGAGGCCGGCGCGCTCCAGCCCGGTGTCCGGGTCCGGCTCGGCCAGGTGGTGCTGGAGGTGAGCAAGGCCTGCGATCCGTGCATCATTCTCTACGGTCTGCCGTTCGTGGGCGTGGAGCGGGGGCCCGCTTTCACCCGCGCGCTCGCGGGACGGCGCGGCTGGTTCGCCCGGGTGCTCCATGGCGGGACCGTGCGGCTGGAGCTGCCGGTCGAGATCGTCGGCGCCGCCGGCGGAGACGGCGAGACCGGCGGCCGGCGCATGGTCCACGACGCCGAAGGCCTCAACACGGCGGTGTGGCCCATCCGGGCCGACCGGTTGGTCACACCCGGCGCCGAGTTCTTCACCCGCAGTCACGCGCCTACCCCAGCCCTCGATCCTGCCGGCTGGCGGCTCGAGGTGGACGGCCTGGTGGAGCGGCCGCGCAGTTTCACGCTGGAGGAGCTGGCGCGATTTCCCCGCCGGACCGTGACCGCCACGCTGGTGTGCGCGGGGCTCCGGCGCGACGAGTACCTGGCGCTGGGGCCACTGCCCGGCGAGCTGCCCTGGGGGCCCGAGCCCATCGGCACCGGCGAGTGGAGCGGGTTCGCGCTCCGCGACCTGCTCGACGCGGTGGGCGTGGCGGAAGGGGCGCGGCACGTGGAGTTCGTCGGCCTCGACCGGGTCGAGCGCGACGGCGTCCGGTTCGGCTTCGGCGGGTCCATCGATCTGGCCAAGGCGCTCCGGGCCGAGGTGCTGCTGGCCGATGCGCTCAACGGCGAGGTACTCCCGGCGGCCCACGGCTTCCCGATTCGGGCCGTGGTGCCGGGCTGGATCGGCGCCCGGAGCGTCAAGTGGCTCGGGCGGATCACGCTCGCGGCGGAGCCGTCGCGAAACTACTTCCAGACCAAAGCGTACCGTTTCCAGCCCCGGCTCGACCCGCGGTACCCCAGGGATGTCTCCGGCGGCGTCGCGATGACCGCGGTCCCGCTCAATGCCGTCATTCTCGAGCCGACTCCCGAACAGCAGGTCCCCGAGGGACGTTTGGCGGTGCGGGGCTGGGCCATGGGTGCCGAGGGGCGTCCGCCCAGCGCCGTCGAGGTCTCGGCCAACGACGGGCGGGACTGGGTGCGCGCCCGGATCGTGGCCGGCGGCAGCGAATGGACCTGGGTGATGTGGGAGGCGTCGGTCGAGCTGGTGCGCGGACCGCACACGCTGGCCGTGCGGGCCCGGGACGCCGGCGGCACCGAGCAGCCCCGCACCGTGGCCGAGACCTGGAACGTGAAGGGATACGGCAACAACGCCTGGCATCGGGTGGCTGTCCGCGTCCAATGAGGCGGGCGGAAACCCATGGATCGGGCGCGTGGAGGCAGCGATGGACGAGGATCTTTCCGCTACCGACGGTGCCGACGTGGCCCGAATTTCTACACGGCTGCGTCCGGGACCGACCCCTCCCGTCCTTCCCGGCCGACTCCCCCCTCGGCAGACCCGCCATGACCAATCGCTCGATGCCGCCCGGTGTCTTCATTCCCGAGCTGGCCTACCCCGACGTGCGGGCGGCGGCAGCGCGGTGCCCCACCACGGGGTGATGG
>JBBRGH010000123.1:0-8366 GCA_038240915.1 Gemmatimonadales bacterium
CCCTTCGTCAGCGGGTCGAACGAGCCCGGATAGATCGCGGTTCGGGTCATGGGGCATGGCAGAAGGTGAGGGCGGTGTCGCCGTACCGGCGGGTGCTGTCCCCCTCCAGACGGCTGGCGGCGCTGTGCTCGACGGAAAGAATGCGGGCGAATGGGGTCGAGCGGAAGAGCGCCACCAGCCGGGCGGCATCGTCGCGGGCGTAGGGCGGATCGGCCAGGGCCAGGTCGAACGTGCCGGCCGCGAGGCCCTCGACGAACTTGAGGGCATCGCCCCGATGGACCGTGACCCGGTCGGCCACGCCCAGGGCCTCGATGTTGGTGTGGAGTGCCCCGAGCGACGGCGGATTGAGCTCGACGAAGGTGGCCGACGCGGCGCCCCGGGACAGCGCCTCGAGGCCGAGCGCGCCGCTGCCGGCGTAGAGATCGAGCACCCGGGCGCCGGCTACCGCGTCGGCCAGGATGCTCATCCAGGCCTCGCGCACCCGGTCGGCGGTGGGCCGCACGCGGGCGTCCTTGGGCATGCTGAGCCGGCGGCCGCCGAACTCCCCGGCCACGATCCGCACGCCCGCGCCTCAACGCGAACGGAGCGAAGGGGACAGGCCCGGAAGCATGTCTCCTTCGCTCCGCCCAGGCGCCCCCGGGTGCCGACCTGCCCGCGAGCTCACTCCAACCCGTGGGGCGACAGCGCGCAGAGCCGGGCCTGCAGCGTGGTGTGCCCGTTCCACTCGTTCGCCTCCAGCCGGAAGGCCACGTCCACCAGGCCGTCGCTCAGCCAGGGGACCCGGTCCGCCCACTGGAACCCGATGACCGACAGCCGCGCCTCGCCGTCGTCCAGCATGCCCTTGAGGTGCCCATTGCCGACTCGGGAGCGGCCAGTGAAGCGCACGCCGCGGACGCCGAACACGGGACTGGCGTTCCCCGCCCCGCAGGGCTCCAGGTAGCGGCACAGCCGCTCCAGTTCCGGCGTGGCCTCGGCGAGCCTCAACTCCAGGTCCACCCGCTGTTCGGGGCCGAGGTCGTCGGCGCCGAGCGACTCGCGGGCGATCCCGCCGAACCGCAGGCGGAACTCGTCCAGGCGGTCGCGCCGGATGGTGAGCCCCGCCGCCATCTGATGGCCGCCGTAGCGCTCGAGCAGGTCGCCGCAGCCGAGCAATGCGGCGTGCAGGTCGAACCGGGAGATGCTCCGGCCCGAGCCCTTGCCGATCTCGCCGTCGAACGCGATCAGGAAGGCGGGGCGGCCGTACCGCTCGACCACCCGCGAGGCGACGATGCCAACCACGCCGGGATGCCAGCCGTCGCCCGCGATCACGAAGGCGGCGTGCCGCTCCGGATCGCCGGCCTGCTCGACCTGCTCCAGCGCCTCCTCGAGGATCCGCTGGTCGAGCGCCTGGCGCTCGACGTTGAGGCCCTCCAGCCGCCGCGCCAGCTCGGCCGCCTCGGCCGGGGCGTCCGTCAGCAGCAGGCGGAGGCCGTCGGCCGCGTCGCCCACCCGGCCGGCGGCGTTGAGCCGAGGGCCCAGGATGTAGCCCATGTGGGCGGCGCGAAGCTCGCGCCCCTCGAGGCCGGTGGCCGCGACCAGCGCGCGGAGGCCGGGCCAGCGGCTGTCGGCCAGCAGCCGCAGCCCGTGCCGCACCAGAATCCGGTTCTCGCCCACCAGCGGCACCACGTCGGCCACGGTGGCCAGGGCGACGTAGTCGAGCAGGTGCAGCGGCAGGTTGGCCGGCAACCCCAGGGCGGGCACCAGCGCCTGCACCAGCTTGAAGGCGAGGCCGGTGCCGCAGAGCATTCGCGCGCCGGAGGTGTCGTCGGCCCGCTGGGGATCGACCACGGCCAGGGCGGGCGGCAACTCGTCGCCCGGGAGGTGGTGGTCGGTGACCACCACCCCGATGCCCGCCGCGCGCGCGGCGCGGACGGTGTCCACCGCCGTGATGCCGCAATCGCAGGTGACCACAAGGGAGGCGCCCGCCTGCTGCGCCGCGGCCAGACCGGCCGGGCCGAAGTCGTACCCGTCCCGGAGCCGGTGAGGAACGAATCCGACGGCGTCGGCCCCGGCAGCCCGGAGGGCGCGGGTGAGCAGCGCCGTGGCGCATTGGCCGTCCACGTCGTAGTCGCCGTGCACCAGGATGGTGCCGCCGGCCCGGACGGCCGCGGCGATGGCCTCCACCGCCTCGGCCATGCCGGCGAGCGCGCCGGGATCGGAGAGCGCGGTCAGGGCCGGGCGGAGGAAGCGCCGGGCATCGGCTTCGTCGCCCTGGCCCCGCTGCACCAGGAGCGCCGCCAGCGCCGGGGGGATGCCGAGTGCCCGGGCGAGCCGGTCCACCGCCGCCGGATCGGGTGGCGGCACCATCACCCAGCGGAGCACCGGCGCCGGAAAGACGCTCACCACGCGACGATAAGCCCTGCCGGGCGGCTCACGCCGACCCCGCCGTCTCCACCGGGTACAGAATCGCGCCGCAGCCTTCGCAGCCATCGATGATGGCGCCGCTCCGGATCTGGCTCCGCCGGTTGAGCGGGATCGACGTGTGGCAGGCGCCGCAGGTGCCGCCCACCAGTGGCACCACGACGTCCTGGGCCCGGGAGCGCCGGAGCCGGTCGTAGCGGGTGCGGAGCGGTTTGTCGATCTGCTCGGCGCTCGCTTCCCGGTCCCGCACGGTCGCCGCGCGCTCGGCCACGAGGTCGAGCCGGCGCTCCTCCAGCCGGGCCCGCTCGGGCGCCTGGTCGAGATCGATCGCCGCCACCTTGCTCTCCTCTTCGGTCACCTTCCGCTCGAGCCCCGTCACGGCCTCGGCGGCGCGGACCCATTCGGACTCCTCCTTGGCCATCACCGACCGGGCCAGATCCAGCTCGGCCATCAGGGTCGACGCCTCCTTTGGATTCCGGACCGTTTCCAGCCGCTGCACTCGGCGGTCCTGCAGGATCCGGTAGCTGTCCACCTTGGCTTCGAGCTCGTCCCGCCGCCGGGACCCATCGCTGGCGGCCCGCCGGGCGGCGTTGAGATTGTCCCGGGCCCGCTGCACTCCCTGGTCGAGAACGGCGACCTCCGCCTGCAGTGCCCGGACCCGCCGATCGACCTCGTCGATCGCGGCGTCCTTGGATTGGAGATCGAGGAGCTTCACCAGGTCAGCGTGCATCGAGATCGCCTCGTCGAATGGAACGTTTCTGCAGCTCTTCGGGAAACCGCGTGGCGATCTCCCGGTTCAACCGGGCCCGCTCGCGGACGAGCGTGTCGAGATCGTCGGAGGTCATGGGCCGCTCGCGCCGCCGCAGCTCCCGGTTGAGCTCGGCCAGTTGCCGCCGGAGCGGGCGGACCTCCAGGGTCCGGCACGCGTCCACGTAGGTCTGGTCCGGGTCGGGGACGCCGTACTTGGCCTCGATGCTGTCGAGCCAGGCCCAGGCCCGGCGGCCGCCCGGGGACAGCTGTTCCAAGAATATCGGGGAGCCGGCGTTTTCGGGACTGCGCCTGAGCGCATCATACACTTCCCGCAGCTCGGTGGTTTCGAACCACTCGGACGGCACCTCGGTGGCCGCGCGCGCGAGCCAGGCCGAGTCGCGCATCAGCACCCGGAGCAGCTCGCGCTCGGCGGCGTCCACCTTCCGGGTCCGGGTCGCCCGTCGGACCGGCCGCCCAGCGCTGTCCCGGCCGTCGGGCGGGGGCACCTCGCCGGCGCCGCCGGCGCCCGGTCCCGCGCTCGCCCCGCGGGCGCGCCCGTCCGGTACCCGGGCGTAGGCGGGATCGGGCCGGGCGGTCACCTGCTGCAACAGCACTTCGCGAGTCACACCGGTGCGCTCGGAGACTTCCTTGACGTAGAGGTCGCGGGTGATCGGGTCCGAGGCCGCGCGGAGGGTCGGCAGCAGGCGGTCGAGCGCCTCGCGCTGGTGGTCCACCCCCTCGAACCATCCCTTCTCTTCCAGCAGCTGCACCTTCCGCTCGAGCAGGTCGATGGCGTCCTCGAGAATCGGCTCGAGCGTCGGGGCGCCGCCCCGGCGCACCAGCGTATCGGGGTCTTCGCCGGCGGGCATCGTGGCCACCCGGACCCGGACGCCGTGGCGCAGCAGCTCGTCGCCGGCGCGGAAGGTGGCCCGAAGGCCGGCTTGGTCGCTGTCGTAGAGCAGGATCGCGGTGGGCGCGAAACGGCGAAGCAGCGTGGCCTGGTCGGGCGTGAGCGCGGTGCCGAGCGGCGCCACGACGTGCTCCACCCCGGCCAGCACCAGCCGGAGCACGTCGAAGTATCCCTCCACCAGGATGACGGCCTCCTCCTTCCGGATGGGCCCCTTGGCCTGGTGCAGGTTGTAGAGCTGCCGCCCCTTGTGGAAGATCTGGTTCTCGGGCGAGTTGAGATACTTGGGCTCGCCGGGGCCGAGCAGGCGTCCGCCGAAGCCGGACACCCGGCCCCGGAGGTCGTGAATCGGAAACAGCAGCCGCGAGCGGAACCGGGGAACGATGCTCCCGTCGTCGCGCGCGGCCGCGACTCCGGCGTCGAGCAGCACCCGGGTCTCGAGGCCGAGGGTCGCCATCGCGGCCAGGAACGCCTTGCCCGGCGGAGCATAGCCCAACCCGTAGAGTGCCGCCGTGTCGAGCGCGATCGCCCGGCTCTCGAGGTAGTCGCGCGCGACCTTGGCCTCGGCCGACTCGAGTAGCTGCCGGGTGAACCAGTCCTGGGCCACCGCGGCGGCGGCGAACAGCGGCTCCAGCGGGTCGGGACCGGCCCGGGCGGCGCGCTCCGGGATCACGATACCGACCCGGCGCGCGACCTCGCGCACCGCGGTGGGATAGTCCATGCCCAGCCGCTTCATCAGCCAGGAGAAGACGTCGCCGCTCTCGTGGCAGACGAAGCAGTAGTAGCGACCCTTCTTGGGGATGACGGCGAAGTTCCGGTGGGTCCCGCCGTGGAAGGGACAGGGGCCGCGGTAGTCGGCGCCGGTGCGCTTGAGCTCGACCGCCTCGCCGATCAGGCCGACGAGGTCGGCGCTGTCGCGCACCTGTTCGACCAGGTCGTCGGGGATCATGCTCACGCGGAGAACTCCACGATCGTCACCCCGGTGCCACCCTGGTTTCGGGGCGCGAAGCCGAAGCGCGCCACCCGTCGGTCGCCCGAGACCACCCGGCGCACCCGCTCGCGCACCACGCCCGTTCCCATGCCGTGAATGATGCGCAGGTACGGCTGCTCCGCCAGCACTGCCGCATCCACCGCGGCCAGCGCGGCCATTTCGGCCTCGTCGCCCGTCATGCCGCGGAGGTCGATCTCCAGCGACGAGTCATCCGCCGCCGGCGGTGGCGACGGCGGGGCCGGCGCCGCCCTGGCCTGGTCCGCGGTGCGGGTGGCCTGGTCGGTGTCCACCACCATCTTCATGGCACCGATGGCGACGACGAGCTTGCCGTCGGTCCGGACCTCCAGCACCTGCCCCGCCCCGCCGCCGGCCAGGCGCACCCGGTCGCCCACGCCGGCGGCACCGGCCGGGTCGGGCCGCTCCGCCTTCTCCGTCCGCTCGGCGCGCTCGAGCTCCGCGCCCTGCTCCCGGATCCCGTCCTCCACCAGCCGGCGGGCCTCGCGCGCCGTCTCGTCGGACGCGGCCCGGGCGGCGCCGAGCGCCTCCTCCACCCGCTGCCTGGCCTCGAGCAGGTAGCCGCGCGCCTGCTGGCGTCCGGCCCGCTCGGCCTCCTTCTCCCGGCGGCGGAGCTCGGTCTCGCGGGCGGCCTGGGCCTCCTGCTGCGCCGCCAGGCGGGCGCCCAGCGTGTCGAGCTCGACCTCGCGCTCGGCCAGGGAGGCGCGGGCGGCGGCCAGCTCCCGCTGACGCTCCTCCACGGCGGCGAGCAGCGCGTCGAGGCTCCGCTCCGCGTCGGGCACCCGCGCTTCGGCATCGGCCACGATGGCCGGGGCCACGCCCAGCCGGCGGGCGATGGCGAGCCCGTAAGAGCGGCCGGGCACTCCCTTGAGGAACCGGTACGTCGGCGTGAGGGTGGCCGCGTCGAACTGGAGCGAGGCGTTCACCACGCCGGGCGTGTGGCTGGCCACGTCCTTGAGCGAGCCGAGGTGGGTGGTGGCGAGGGTGAGCGTGCCCCGCTCCGTGAGGCTCACCAGGGTGGCGGCGGCGAGCGCGGCGCCTTCGGCCGGATCGGTGCCGCTGCCCACTTCGTCCAGCAGCACCAGGGTGGCGTCGTCCGAGCCGTCGAGGATGCGGCGCAGCATCCGCACATGGGCGCTGAAGGTCGACAGGCTGGCGGCGATGCTCTGCCGGTCACCGATGTCGGCGTAGAAGCGGCGGAACACCGGCAGCCGGCTGCCGGGCCCAACCGGCGGCACGATGCCGCTCTGAGCCAGCGCCGCGGCCAGCCCCACCGCCTTGAGCAGCACCGTCTTGCCGCCGGTATTGGGGCCGCTGATCAGCAGCGTCCGCTGGCCCGCGGGCAGGCTCAGGTCGAAGGGGATCACCGGATCGGCCCCGGCCAGCAGCAGCGGATGGCGGCCGCCGACCACCACGAGGGCGGCCGGCGCCGCCGCCACCTCGGGCATCTCGCCGCCGACCGCGACCGCGTAGCGTGCCCGCGCCACCAGGTCGTCCACGGCGACGCACATCTCGACCAGCTCGCGGAGCGCGGGCAGCTCGGGCCGGAGCAGATCGCTCAGCTCCCGGAGCACCCGGAGCGTCTCCCGCTCCTCCTCGACCGCCGCCTCGCGGAGCGCGTTGCCCAGCTCGATCGCCTCGGCCGGCTCGATGAAGAGCGTGCCGGCGCTGCCGCTCTCGTCGTGGATGATACCGCCGGGACGGCTCCGCGAGTCCCGCCGCACCGGAATCACGTAGCGGCCGCCGCGCACGGTGACGCTGGCATCGGCCGCGGCGGTGGTGGGGTCGAGCCCACGGAGGAGGGATACGATCTTCCGTATCAGCCGCTGGCGGGCCGCATGCACCTCGCGCCGGGCGGCGGCGAGCCGGGGACTGGCGCTGTCGAGCACGGCGCCGTCGGGATCCACCGACTGCTCCAGCCGGCGCTCGAGCGCCTTGTCCGGGAGCGGGCGGGCCAGCGCGCCGGCGAGCGGCGCGGTGTCGGCCACGCGCCGAAGATCGACCTGGATGAGCCGCGCGGCCACCAGCACCCGCTGGAGCGCCGAGAGATCCATCCCCTCCAGTACGCTGCCGTCGATCCGGAGCCGGCCCAGCGCGCGGGTCACGTCGGGAATCGGCTCGGCCAGCAACGCGTCTCCCCGGCGGAAGAGGGCGGCCACCTCGCCCACCCGCGCCAGCTCGCCGGTGATCCAGGCCAGGTCGTCGCTGGGCCGCCGGGCGCGGAGACGCGCCGCCCCCAGCGGACCCACGGTGCGCCCGGCCACCAGCTCGACCACCTGGTCGAATTCGATGGTCTCGAGCGCGTCCGCGCAGTGGTCCGGGGGCAAAGGCGACGGGGTGCCGCCCTGTGCGTGGGCCGGCACCCCGTGGGGAGAGACGAACGGCGACGACGACATCAGCCCCCCTGCAGCTCCTCGCGCACGATCTGGTTGATCACCTTTCCGTCGGCCCGGCCCTTGAACCGGGGCATGATCTGACCCATCACCTTGCCGATGTCGGTGGCCCCGCCGGCGATGGCGGCCCGGACCGCGCCACGGATTTCCTCGGGATCGATGTCCGGGGGGAGGAACTCCTCCAGCACGGTGATCTGCGCCAGTTCGGTGGCCGCGAGGTCGGTCCGGCGGGCGGCGGTGTACTGCTCCACCGATTCGCGGCGGGTCTTGATCCCTTTGCGAAGCACGTCCACCACGTCCTCGTCGGTGGGCGGGCGGCGGAGCTCGATCTCCCGGTTCTTGAGGTTGGCGAGAATGGTCCCCAGGACCAGCGTGCGATCCTTGTCCTGAGCCCTGCGGGCGGTGTTCATGGCCGCCCGCAGAGCCTCGCCGAGGCTAGGCGCGGGCGACACGGGGTCCGCGACGAGTCTTCTGGACCGCGGCATTCAACTGCCGCTTCCGCTTCTCGCTCGGCTTCTCGAAGTGCCGGTGCTTCCGGAGATCAGAAAGAATCCCGGCCTTCTCGCATTTCTTCTTGAACCGCTTGAGCGCCCGCTCGAAGCTTTCGTCCTCGTGGATGACGACTTCTGGCATTCGCAGTCTCACCCCTCTCGCGCCCCGTGAAGGGCAAAAATCGGAATAAGTTTGGAAATTTAGAGAGAGGATTGGACGCGGGCAAGCCAAGCCGGGACGGTCTCCGGGCCGGGACGCGAGCGGCGCCGATCAGCCGGGCGGCCAGGTCAGATGCCGGCCTCCGAGGACGTGGAAGTGGAGGTGGTCCACGCTCTGCCCGGCATCCCGTCCGGTATTGGTCACGATCCGGTAGCCCCCCGCGTCGAGCCCCAGCTCGCCGGCCACCTCGGCCGCAAAC
>JBBRGH010000124.1:0-8357 GCA_038240915.1 Gemmatimonadales bacterium
GGCGCAGAGCCAGCCGTAATGATCGTAGATGTCGGCGGCACCCGGGCTCAGCTCGAGCGCCAGCTTGAACTCCGACTCGGCGGCGGCCCAGTCGAAATCGTGCACCATCCGGAGCAGCGCCAGCACCGCGTGGGCCTCACCCAGCTCGGGATCGAGGGCGAGGGCGCGGGTGACGGCCTGCATCCCCAGCTGGTACGCCTCGCCCGGGCGGGTGGCGCCGCCGCCGCCCTGGCCGGACGCCAACTCACCGTAGGCCAGGGCCACGCCGACGTGCGCCAGGGCGTAATCGGGGTCCACGGCGATGGCCTGCCGGAAGTAGTCGATGCCCTGCTCGATGCTCTGCTCGGTGTAGCGGATGTAGCAGTGGCGGCCCTGGACATAGAGCCGGTACGCCTGGAGGTCGTCGGTCGGCTTCCGCTGGAGCCGGGTCCGCTCGCCCAGCGACAGCTCGGCCTTGAGCGCGGCGGCGATCTGGAGCGCGACGTCCGTCTGGATCGCGAAGATGTCGGTCAGCCCGCGGTCGTAGGTCTCGGCCCAGAGATGCTGGTTGGTGGCCGGGTCCACCAGCTGGGCCGCGATCCGCACCCGGTCGCCGGCCCGGCGGACGCTGCCCTCGAGCACGGTGGCGACGTCGAGCGCCTCGCCGATCTCGCGGAGGTCCTGCTCCCGGCCCTTGAAGGTCATCACCGAGCTGCGGGCGATGACCTTGAGCGAGCGGATCTTGGAGAGCTGGGTGATGACGTCCTCGGTGATCCCGTCGGCGAAGAACTCGTTCTCCGGATCGGCGCTCAGATTGTGGAACGGCAGCACCGCCACCGAGGGCGGCCGGGGCACCGCGACGGCCGCAGGCGGGGCCGGGGCCACCAGCGCCGCGGCGAACGCGGCAACGGTGGGGAACCGGTCGTCCGGCGCGCCGGCCAGCGCCCGCACGATCGCCTGCTCCACCGCCGGCGGTACCGCCGGGCGGCGGCGGCGGACCCGGGGCGCGGGATCGGTGAACCGCCGGGCGATGATCGCGCGCGCGGTGGCGCCGGCGGGCGGCGGCTCGCCGGCCAGCAGCTCGTACAGCACGCAGCCCAGGCTGTACACGTCGCTCCGGGCGTCGAGGGTGCGCTCGCCGGCAGCCTGTTCGGGGCTCATGTAGGCGGGCGTGCCCATGAGCAGGCCGGCGTCGGTCATCCGGTCGCCCGCCGGCGTGTCGGCGGCGAGCGCGATGCCGAAGTCGGCGACCATGGCCTCGCCCTCGTGGAGCAGAATGTTCTCGGGCTTGATGTCCCGGTGGATCACGCCCTGGAGGTGCGCGTGGTGCAGGGCCGCTGCCACCTGCCGGACCAGGCGGACGGCCTCCTCGACCGGCAGCGGTCCGTCGCGCAACAGGCGGCGGCGCAGGCTGTCGCCCGCCACGTACGGCATGACATAGTAGAGCAGGTCGCCGGAACCCGAGGGAGCGGGAACCTGACCCGAGTCGTGGAGCGGCAGGATGTGGGGATGGTTGAGCCCGGGCGCGATGTGGATCTCGCGGGCGAAGCCGTCGGCGCCCAGCAGCTCGCCCAGCTCGGGGCGGAGCACCTTGATCGCGACCTTGCGGCGGTGCTTCAGGTCGTCCGCCAGGTAGACGGTAGCCATCCCGCCGCGCCCCAGCTCGCGCTCGACCGCGTAGCGTCCCGCGAAGGCGGGGCCGATGCGTTCCAGCTGGTCGGTGCTCACCCTCTCAAGCTACACCGGACCACCAGGGGCTGCCCGGCTAGCGGGGAAACCCGTCGGCCAGCCCCCCGTCCACGGTGAGGATGTCGCCGGTGGTGAACCGGAACTTCTCGCCCGCCAGCAGCACCGCCAGGTCGGCCACCGCCTCGGCCGGAATGAGGCCGACACCCATCAGGTTCCGCCGGCGATAGACTTCGAGCTGCTCCGCCTCGGTCACGCCCCGGCTGGCGGCGCGCTCCCGGACGAAGCGGCGGAACAGCGGCGTGTCCACCTGGTCGGCGTTGATCGCGTTGACCCGGATCCCTTCGCCACCGAGCTCGACCGCGGCCACCCGGAGCGCCTGGAGCAGCGCCGCCTTGCTGCCGCCGTAGGCCACCGCCTCGCGGCCGGGCACGATGGCGGCCTTGGAGACCGAAGCCACGATCGAGCCGCCGATGCCCTGGTGACGCATGATTGTCGCGGCCCGGCCGATGGCGGCCACCGCACCGAGGTAGTGGACCTCCAGCTGCCGCTGCAGATCCTCGCGCCGGATCTCGGTGACCGGAGCGAACCTCGGCGGCAGACCCGCGGTGTAGAACAGACAGTCGAGGCCGCCGAACTCGAGCACGGTGCGGTGGAACAGCGCGTCGAGGCTGGCGTCCTCGCGCACATCGGCGGCGGTGCCGATGACCCGGCCCGGGAACCGGGCGCCGAGGTCCGCGGCCACGCCCTCCGCCGTGGCGGCGTCGAGATCGGCCACCACCACGTGGGCGCCCTCCTCGGCGAACCGCCGCGCCGCCGCCTGCCCGATGCCGCTCCCGCCGCCGACGATCACCACGACGTGCCGAGGCAGGGCCTTGCCGGCCCGCTCGCGGGCGAGGGTCTCCTCCACCTTCCGCCGCTCCAGCGGCCAGTGCTCGAACTCGAAGACGTCCCGCTCGGGCAGGAACTCGAACCGGTCCACCGCCTCCGCCCCCGCAATGGCGTCCAGCGTGGCCCGGTAGCAGAGGTTGGCAGTCACCGCGCTGCGCTTGTCGCTGAAGGCGGCGACGAGACCCAGACCAGGGACCAGCACGACCTTGGCCCAATCATCGAGCGGCTTGTCGCCGGGGGCCGCGTGGCGGGCGTGATAGGACTCGTACTCGGCGCGGGCGGCGGCCATCCGGCTCCGCACCTGGGCCGCGAGGGCCTCGGCCGGCGCCGCCAGGTCGAGCTCGAGCCACACGGGCAGCCGACCGGCCCGAAGCAGGTGCTCCGGGGTCCCCATGCCGCGGGCCGTCAACTCCGGTCCCCGCTCCGCCGCCAGGATCGCCAGCACGTGGGCGGCGTCGTCGTGGTGGAGGATGACGCGCTCGGGCTGGCTCAGGCTGCCGCGGATTGCCGGGAGCACGATCTCCGCCAGCCGCCCGCGCTCGGGGGCCGCGGGCGCGGCGCCGCGGGCCGCGCCCCAGAGCAGGCGGCCGCGCCGGCTGGTCTCGATATAGGTCTCGATCCTGGCCACCACCTGCTCCAGCCGCTGCTGCGCCTGGTCGGCGTCGTCGCCCCAGACCACCAGCCCATGGTGCGCCAGGGTCAGGCCGATCGCCTCCGGCGGGATCCGGTCCACCATCGCGCTCACCGACCGGGCCAGCGGAAAGCCCGGCCGGCTGTAGGGCACGTAGACGATGCCGCCCTCGAACAGCTCGCCGACCAGCCGCTCCGCGGTGGCATCGGCAATGTTGGTGAGGCTCATCGTCGCCACGTCGTGCGTGTGGGCGATGACCCGGTGCGGCAGCAGCGAGTGGAGCGGCGTCTCCACGCTCGGCGCCGGCCCCTCGGCGAGCATGCAGCCGGCCATGAAGCGCATCATCTCGGCGTCGCTCATCGCCTCGGCCTGGGCCAGCGGCGCCAGCCGCTCGAGCGACAGCCGGGTGAAGCCCTCGCGGCCGATGGTGCGGAGGTCGGTGCCGCTGCCCTTGACCAGCAAGGCATCGCCGAGCTTGATCGAGGTGTTGCCCCCGCCGGGCTGGACCAGGCGAGTCTCCTGGCCCAGGCGGTGGGACAGGCGAACGAGGCTGTCGAGCGGATCGGCAGTGGGTGTCATGCGAGAGGAAGATGCGGGGGGAGGGGCCCGGGCGGGAGGCGCCCCTGCCGGGCACGGGCCGGCTCAGCTGGTCGGGTCGCTCGCCTGGGAGGACGACATGATCCGGAACCGGAACCGCTGCTGCACCAGCTGCCGGACCGTGTGGCCGCCGCGCTTGGCCGGCCGGAACCGCATCTCGCCGAGCGCCGTCCGGACCGAGGCGGTGAAGAGCGGATGGTCGCTCTGGAGCACCGTGATGGTGGTGGTATCGACCCGGCCGGCGGCATCCACCACATAGCTCGCCTGGACCTGGCCCTCGGCACCCGAGGCGACCAGTTCCTTCGGATAGATCGGCGCCGCGGTGCCCTCGTAGCGTTCCACGACCTGGTCCACGTCCAGCACACTGAAGGCCGAGTCCGTCAGAAAGGCCGGCGGTCCGAACGGCACCTCGCCACGGATCCCATGCTTCTCGCCCATCCGGCGGTCGCCGGGCGAGTGCTTCCCGGGGGTGAGACTCAGGCCAGGCAGGGCGAGATGACCGCCCCCCTGGATATCGGCGCCGGCGCGACCCAGCCGGATGATGTCCAGCTGGCGCATCGGCGCGTCCACCCGGTCGGGCGGGAGCAGGAAGAAGACCCGGGCTTCCCGCTCATCGGCCGGAAGCTGGCTACCGCCCTGCGTCAGAGACACGCCGAGCCAGACCAGGGTAGCATGGGCCACGATGCTGAGCGCGGCCCACTCGGCCGAGCGGAGGACGGTGCGGTCTGATTCCAGCAGGGTCAATCGCATGCGGGTACCACTGGTCGACGGAGACGCGCGGGGGACCACCTATAGGACGCCGGAGTGTCCCTGGCATTGCACCCGGCACGCACTGCGCCAGACCAACATGCCGTGACGAGGAAGCTCAGCCGCGACGGCCGCGTGGGTCACCCGCGTGCCGCCGCCGCACGACGCCCGAAGGATTGACAGCGGCGGTACCGGGTCCTAGCTATGCAGGAGCCGCGGTGGAGAGGAGGGTCCTACGGCGCGCGCCCAGTCTTCGGGTACCCGCGAAGCGTTCGCCGGCACATGAACCGACTCACGACCTCAGCAGCAGGCAGCAACGAAGGGCAGCGCGCCCAGAGCGGCACGATCGCCGCGAGCCATCATGGCGCCGGGGACTACGGATGTACGGTCCCCGGCTTCTTCGTGACCAGCCATTCAGGAGCCCGCCATGTGCCGTAATATCCGTCCACTCTATCATTTCGAGCCGCCGGTCACCGAGGACGAGATCCGCGACGCCTCGCTCCAGTTCGTGCGGAAGGTGAGCGGGTTCACCCGCCCCTCCACCGCCAACCAGGCGCCATTCGACCAGGCGGTGAACGAGGTCTCGGCGGTGGTCCAGCGGCTGCTCGGCTCGCTGGTCACCAACGCGCCGCCCAAGAACCGCGAGGCCGAGGCGGCCAAGGCGCGGGCGCGGGCGGTGAAGCGCTACGGCGAACCGGCGGCCCGATCCGACCCCGCCTAGTCCCGGTCCTCCGTCTACAGCTGTTTCCGCAGCACCCCCGCGATTCGCTCCTGCATCCGCTCCCAGAGCGACCGGTGCCGCCATTCCTCCAGCGTGATTCGCCTCGAGCGGGTCCGGTCGGCGGCGAACACCTTCGCCTGTCCAGCCCCGAACGCGGGGCTGAACACATTGAGGTTGGCTTCCTGGTTGAGCCGGAACGAGCGGTCGTCGAGGTTGGTCGAGCCGACCGAGACCCACACGTCGTCCACCACGATCATCTTGGTGTGGTACATGGTGGGCTGGTACTCGTAGATCCGGACCCCGGCCTCGAGCATCGGGCCCCACATCGCCTTGGACGCGCGGCGGACGAGCTGGGCGTCGAGCACCGGACCGGGCACGATGATCTCGACCTCGACGCCGCGCCGGCGCGCCTCCACCAGCATGTCCACCGTCATCTGATCGGGCACGAAATACGAGTTGCCGATCTCGATCCGATGCGACGCCGACGCGATGGCCAGGAGGTACATCAACCGGAGGTTGCCGTTGCCGCCCGCGGGTGAGCTGTGGAACACCTGGGCCAGCGCCTTGCCCGCCGGGTCGAGATCGGGGAAGTAGTCCGGCCCGTCCAGGATCTCACCCCGGGTCTCGAACCAGTCGTCCATGAACGCGGCCTGGAGCTGGGCCACCACCGGCCCCTCGGCCTGGAAGTGCGAGTCCCGCCAGTGCTCCCGGTCCTCCGCGTGCCCCAGCCACTGATCCGCGACGCCCATCCCGCCGGTAAAACCGATCCGGCCGTCCACCACCAGCAGCTTGCGGTGAGTGCGGTGGTTGACCCGGTCGAGCTGGTACCAGCGGAGCGGGCGATACATGACCACCTGGACGCCGGCCCGGCGCAGGCGTTCGACATCGTCCTGGTCCACCTGGTGCGAGCCGGCCCAGTCGATCAGCAGGTGGACCCGCACGCCGGCCCGCGCCCGCTCCTCGAGCGCCGCGGTGAACTCGCGGCCGACGCGCGACTTCCAGTAGATGTAGGTCTCGAACGTGATGCTGCGCCGGGCCGAGCGAATGGCGCCGAGCATCGCCGGAAAGGCCTGGTCGCCGTTGAGCAGCGGCACCACCCGATTGCCGGTGACGAAGCCCGGCCCCAGCAGGCTGCCCATGGTGCGGACGAACTGCGAATCGCTGGTGGCGTAGCCGTGGGGGAGGGTGCGCTCCAGCTTGCGCTCCGAACTGGCCAGGTTGAGGTACAGCAGCAGGACCACCAGCGCGAATCCGACCACCATGGCCCCCTGGGCCATCCGCATCCGGTTGAACCGGGCCGCCCAGGTGCCCGGGCGCCCGCGCGGTGCCCGCGTCACGGCAGCGCTCCCAGAGGGTTCGGGCCGGGGCGCTCGGGCACGACGACCGCCCACACGGGGCGATGGTCGCTGGCCCCGCGGACCCGCCGGACGACGCCGGCGCTGATCGGCCGCGCGGGGGCGAGGCCGCGCACGAAGATGTGGTCCCAGGAGAAGACGGAGATGCTCGGCTCGAGCCGCGCCGTGAGCCAGTGGAACCCGTGCCGGGCCATGACCAGGCCCACGGGGTAACTGTTGAAGTCGCCCGCGATCACGACCGGTCCCGCGAAATGGGCCGCGTCGGCCAGGACGGTCCGGGCCTGGTCCTCCCGGGCCGCATCCGACACCCGGAACGGCGTCTCCAGATGGACCGCGTACACCCGGATGAGCCGGCCACGGACGCGAACTTCGGCGACGGTGGCCGTGCGGCGCTGGTGCCGGATCCGGCCCTCGTGCGGCAGCACCAGCTTCCAGCTGCGCTCGATCGGCCAGCGGGACAGGACCGCCGGGCCGAAGTACTTCCGCTCGGTCGGATGGATGGCGCTGGGGAAGTAGATGTAGTTGAGGCCCAGCGCGCGAGCGATGCGGTCCACCCCGGCATCATCCATCTCCTCGAGGGCGAGCAGGTCGGCGCCGCGCAGGCTGTCGCTCTGGAGGACCTCGACCGCGCGGTCGATCCGGCGGGCCAGCTTGATGTTGAAGGTGACGATCCGGATCGGCAGCGAATCGGCCGATGCGGCGGTGGGACGGGCATAGTCGCCCGAGAAGCGCGGCGACGCCGGATCGAGCAGGTTGGTGGTGGGCGCGCAGCCGGCCGCGAGCGCCACGGCGCAGGCTCCCAACAGGTACCGCCGTCTCGTCAGGTAGCCGACCACCGCCGCAACCGCTCGAACCGGGACACCGTCCGCATCAGGGATGGTGCAAGATGGGTCTGCCCTGCCTCCCTGGCCAGAGCGAACGCCGATGGCGAGGTCCAGCGTCGGTATGCCGGTGGTGAGCATCGGTGTAAAATGAAAGGAGCGGCGCCGGACGTGCAGTGGTGGCCCGCTCCGTCGTCACACGGTAGTCGGCCTTTTATGCCCACGCTGTAGGAGCCGCCGGAGGACCCATGCGCACCCTGATCCTGTTTTCCCTGGCCCTCGCGGCGCTGGCCGCCGGCTGCGGTTCCGGCTCCGAGGGGACGGAGCAGGCATCCCTGGGTGTTCCAGAGCGAGACCTGACGCTGCAGCAGGGGCCGGCAGCCAAGGTCGAGGTGGCCTCCCCGGCTGAGCTTGGCCGGGCGCAGCCGGCGCGACCGGCCTCCGACAGGCCCCGGCGCGCGCGGCGACCGATCACGACACCGCGAGCCGCTTCGGTCGCGGCCACCGAGCCCGGAGCGCTGGCTCCCTCGCCGGCCCCGTCGCGTGAGGTCGCTCCGGTGGCCGTCGCGGCCAGCGAGCCGGAGGACGCCGATCCGCACGCGCTGCCCCCTGGGCGGTCGGTCACGATCATTCCGGCGAGCAGTGGAACGGCGAGCAGCGGGCCTGCGACCGACGACGGCTGGACCGACCAGCGGCCCGCCGGGCCTGAGGGAGGCGTGTCGGTCGGGGGGGGTCACGGCAAAGGCTGCAGGCCGCGCGGCGTCGGTAGCATGCCGGGCAGCCAGCGGCCCGGCGCCCTCCGCTGACAGCCAGACCACCCAGGGCGGGGCTCGACCTCAGGACCCGAGCCGCGCCCGCTCGGACGCAGTTCCTGAGCGCCCCGACCAGCAGCACCACGCCGAGACCCATCTTCACGCTCACCGCTGTCG
>JBBRGH010000125.1:0-8327 GCA_038240915.1 Gemmatimonadales bacterium
GTCCATCCCAGGTGCCGGTGATGTAGGTGGCCGTGAAGGGCTCGCTCCTGGGCGGCAGCTCCGGACTCGAGCGCTCGAGCCAGTGAAGGCCCATCATCGGGACACTGACCTGCCCCGGCGCCAGGCCTGCCAGCAGGTGGCTGGAGATATAGCCGGCCGGAATCTCCTCCGGCGACGGAAACCGCGCGGCCTTCGCCATCCACTGTGGGTCGGTCGGGACGATCGCCGCGCGCTCGGCCTGGCTGATCCGGTAGAAGTGGAAGTCGAAGTGCGGGGCCGAGTAGGGGTCGCCATGCCCGGCGGGGCTCCAGTCGAGCTCGACGAACTGGAACGGGGTCCCGTGGCGGGCGGGCATCTGGAGCAGGTAGACGTTCATGTGCGGGTGCGCGCCGGGCGGCATCGGCCTCGGCGCCGGCAGTCCCTGCATGGCCGTCTCGTCGAGCCTTACGCCGGTCTCGATCGGGGTGCCGGACTTCTGGTCGAGCACGACGTAGGTCCGGGCGCGGCCGTTGCCGACCTGGACCGGCACTCCGTACTGGCGGTGGACGGCCGGCGACGCAGTCTCCGTCTCGACGCCCGGTTGAGGCCACGTAGCGTCGCTGCAGGCGGCGATGCCGATGAAGAGTATTGCCCGGCCCGGGTGACAACCGCGTCGGATCGGGCCCCCGAACCGACAACCGTGTCGAATCCGGGGCTGGCCGATCAGCGACGCGAGTGCCGCGCTCAGGCGGCGAAACGCTTGCTGGGCAGAAGGATGGGGAGGAGCGGCGGGAAGGCGGGTGCCGGGGCGAAGACCGGGCACGGTCCTGGTATCAGTGGTGGGTACGTTCGATCGAGCAGCTTCCCGGTCCGGTGAGACCGATCCGCTCGAGCCGGCAGCCAGCCGCGGACGCCACCTCCCGCCGTGAGGATCGCGACCATGAACAACCACAACAACAACAACAACCAGTAGGGCGCGCGCGGGCTGTTCCGCCCGCGGCATCGGCTCCCTGCGGCCGGGTCGGGCGAGTCACGCGCCCGGCCCGGCCTCGTCTCCTGCCGCGGGTCAGGTCGCCACGGGCTGGGGCGCCGCACCGGCCGGATGCCGGAGCGCACGCCCGATCGCCTCGACATGTCCGTGATCGGTCCCGCAGCACCCGCCCGCCACCGTCAGCTTTGGGAAGGCCGTGCGCCGCTCGTGATACTGCCGTTGAGGTGCCGGGATGACGTGGTGACGATGTTGATAAGGCCCGGTTCGCCCGTCCACACCGTCCACACATGTACACATGGCTCGTAGCCTCGGCGGGGCGAGCGAGTTACCCTCAACATCCTCCACACACCGCAGTCGCGTCACCCGAACAAAAATGAGCGCTTGAAGCTGCGATTCGCGGGCCTAGATTGACCTCCCTGCCGCCAAAACCCCGCGACCCCAGGGGAGGTCCCCGACGATGACCCGCCAAGCCCGACTCAAGCCCGAGTTCGCGTCCTGCTATCCCGGCATCGAGCCGGACATCTGGCATCCGGCCTCGGCGCTCGCGGACCAGGTGCTGGCGTGCCGGCTGCTCCTGCCGAGCGGGGGCTTCGGGCTGGACGAGCGGGCGATGAGTGGGGGGCACTTCGAGTTTCGGGGGGGCGCCTTGCCGCGGTCCTCCGCGCCCGAGCGGCTCGCGCTCGATCCCCGGGCGGCCGGAGCCCTGTACGCCACGCTGAGTTAGCGCCGCGCGGCGGCGACGTTCGCGAGCAACTGCCGCACCCGCGCCACCAGCTCCTCCGGCGGGAACGGCTTCTGAATGAACGGCGCAGTCGCCGGCAGGAGGCTGCGGGCCAGGACATCGTCGCCGGTGTAGCCCGACATGAACAACACCGGCACGTCGGGCTGGGTCAGGGCCAGCGCCTCGCTCAGCTCGCGGCCGTTGAGCCCGGGCATGATCACATCGCTCAACACCAGCGCCGGCGGCGCCGCCATCGTCGCCACCAGCTCCAGCGCCTGCCGCCCGTTCTCCGCCTCGACTACTGTGAGCCCGACGCCCTCCAGCGAGCGCCGCACCAGGCTCCGCACCGACGGTTCGTCCTCCACCACCAGCACTACCGCCGACTCCAGCCGAGTCGATCGTTCGCGCACCGGCTCCGGTCCCACCGCCTCCGGCTCGTCGGCTCCAGCCATGGCCGCCGGCAGGTAGATCTTCATCACCGTCCCTATCCCCGGCTCGCTGTAGGCCCAGATGAAGCCGTCGTGCTGCGTGACGATGCCGTACACGGTCGACAGGCCGAGGCCGGTCCCGGCGCCGACCGGCTTAGTGGTGAAGAACGGCTCGAAGATTTTGGTCACGGTGGCCGGATCCATGCCGCAGCCGGTATCGGAGACCGTGAGCCGGACGTAGGCGCCCGGGGTCAGCCGGTTGACCGCGTGGGCGGCCGCGTACGACTCGTCGAGCGTCACGTCGTCCGTGCCGATGGTCAGCCGGCCGCCGGTGGCCATCGCGTCGCGGGCGTTCACGGCCAGGTTGATGAGCACCTGGTCCACGTGGGTCGGGTCGGCCAGCACCTCGCGCTGCGACCGGCGCGGCAGCAGGACCAGGGTCTTGTCGGCGCCCAGCAGCCGCTCGAGCACCGGCACCAGCGCCGTCACCGCGCCGTGGAGATCCATCAGCCGGGTCTGGTTCACCTGGCGGCGGCTGAAGGTGAGCAGCTGCTGGGCCACCCGGGCCGCGCGGGTGGCGCCGCGGATCATCTCGTCCACGTCGGGCGTCTGCGGATGGTCCGGACCGAGCTCCTTGAGCACGAAGTCGCCGAAACCGAGCACCGCCATCAGCTGGTTGTTCACCTCGTGGGCCACCCCGCCGGCGAGGGTGCCGACGGCCTGGAGCTTCTGCGCCTGGCCGAGCTGCTCCTGCGCCTTGACCCGGTCGGTGATGTCGGCATGGGCCCCGACCCACTCGCGGACCGTGCCGTACTCGTCGAGCACCGGCACGGCCCGCACCTCCATGTGGCGGAACTCCCCGTCGTGCCGCCGCAGTCGGTGCTCGAGCAGCAGCGGCCGGCGGTGCCGCACCGCCTCCCGCCAGGCGCGGGCCATTTCGGTCTGGTCGTCGGGGTGGATGGCGCGGAGCCAGCCGCCGCCAGCCGCCTCGAACTCGGTCTGACCGGTGTAGGCGATCCACTGGCTGAGATCCAGCGGGCGATTGCCGTCGGCCGAGGTGGTCCAGACGATCCGCGCCGTCGCCACGACCAGGGCACGATAGCGGGCCTCGCCGCGGCGGACCAGCTCCTGGGCGCGACGCTGCTCGGTGACGTTTGTATCGACCTCGATGACGGCGTCCGGCCGGCCGGCCTGATCGCGGTGGAGGATCCAGTGGCTGGCCACCAGCACCACCGAGCCGGTACGGGCCTGGCGAGACAGCTCGGCGTGCCACTCGCCGGTCTCGACCAGGGCGGCCTCGGCCTCGCGCTCGAGCACGGGGAACTCGGTCGGCAGCAGCTCGCGCGACAGGGCGCCGGTCGCCTCCTCCGCCGACCAGCCGTACAGCTGCGCCGCGCCCTCGCTCCAGAACCGGATCCGGCCGTCGAGCCCACGGGCGAACACCGAGGCGTGCGACAGGATCTCGAGCAGCTCGCGGGTCTGGCGCTCGCCTTCGCGTGCCAGCTCGGCGGCGGCGGTCTCCGCGCGGAGCCGCTGGTCGCGCAGCGCCAGCTCCGCTTGGGCCCGGTCACCGGCCCGGCGCTCGGCGTCCGACCGGCGGACGATTCCCGCCACCCAGAAGGCGGCCGTCAGGAACATCGCGATGAAGCCCGAGACAAAGACCACCAGACCGACATGGACTTCGTAGAGACCCAGGCGAAGGGCCACCACGCTGGCCGCGGAGAACAGCAGCGGCAGCAACACCGCCATCGGGAGCAGCAGCCGGAGGAGCGTGGTCCCGGGGTCGCGCCCGCGGATGAGCAGCAGCACCGCGGCTTCCTGGGTGACCACGGCGACGCCCATCGAGACCAGCAGCAGCACCGCCGCCGCGCTCAGCGCGGTGCCCAGCCGGTCGGCGAAGCTGTGCAGCTCGGTGACGCCCACCAGATGGCCGACGATCGGCACCAGGGGCAGAATGACGGTCCCGAGGACGAGCGCCGCCAGCCACCGGCCGGGCCGCACCCGGCGCGGCAACGCCGCCAGCAGCAGCACCAGGTTCTGCAGCAGGAAGACCGCCGCCGTGATCGGGGCGGGACGGCCGGGAAAGATCCGCATCAGTCCGGCCACCTGGCGGGGGAAGAGCACGCCGTCCACGTGGAGGTCGGTGCCGAAGAGGTATTCGGCGACGACGACGGCCGCGATGAGCAGGGTCACCAGGGCCAGGTCCCGCTGGGCGCTGACACGACCGAGGTGCCCCGCCAGCAGTCCCAGCCCGGTGAGCAGAAAGAGGACGGCGGCCAGCGGCTGGGTCGGAAGGACGAACTGCGGCAGCGGGACGAGCCGTCCGACGGCGAGGGTGTAGCCGCCCAGCACGGACAGGCCGAACGCGATCGAGACGACGGCAGCGGCCAGGGGCAGCTGGCGCGCCCGCCGCGTCGTCCGGTCGCGTTCGTCGCTCACTGGCGCCGGGTCTCCGCATTCACCTCGGCCCAGTCCAGCTCCTCTTCGACGCGGTGAAAGGCCTCGTCCCCGATGTCGCCGCGGCGCCGGAGGTCGGACAGGCGCCGCCGCTCCTCGATGTAGGCCCGGCGCTGCACGGTGCCGAAGTCGCGCCACCCATCGGCCTCGTTCGGGTCGAGCGCTTGGGGGCCTGCCTCGGCCCGAAGCAGCCGGACCTGGTACTTCCGCCGAAGGAAGCCGAGCATCTCGGGCTGCCCGGCCCCGTCGTGCGCGGACGCTTCCGCGGCGCGGTCCATGGCCGCGAGCGCGGCCCGGGCGGTTTCGGCTCGCGCCAGTCGGACCTCCTGGTCCACCGCGCCGTCGTCGCGGAGGGCCACCAGCTTCATCAGCGGCCCGACGGTCATGCCCTGGACCACCAGCGTGACCAGCACGACCGAGAACGCGGTGAAGAGGATGAAGTCGCGGTACGGGACGCCGCCCGCCGGCGCCTCGGGCAGCGCCAGCGCCGCCGCCAGCGTCACGATCCCGCGCATGCCGCACCAGGCCACCACCGACGCGGCGGCCAGGCTGACCGTGACACCGCCCCAGCGCGCCAGCGTGGCGGAGAGCATTACCCAGGCGATCCGCACCACGATCACCGTCACGCAGATGACGGCGGCCGCGGTGACGAAAGTGGCCAGCTCCTCGCCGCTCGAGTGGGCCAGGATCGGTTTGAGCTGCAGGCCGATCAGGATGAAGGCCAGGACGTTGAGCACGAAGACCATGACCTCCCACACGGCGTAGCTCTGGATCCGGAGCCGGGCCGGGATCAGGTCGGGCGAGCGCCGGGCGACCAGGATGGCGAAGACCACCACCGTAAGGATCCCCGACAGGTGGATCTGCTCGGCCAACATCCAGACCGCGAACGTGCTGAGGAACTGGACGATGACGGAGGTGGGGACGTCGGTGATCCGCGGCATCACCTGGATCGAGATCCAGGCCGCCGCCGCGCCGAGGACGAGGCTGCCCAACGCCACGAGGGCGAGCATCGGCAGGGCCGCCCAGCCGGCGAAGCTCCCGGTCACGGCCGCGGCCACGGCCAGGCGGTAGATCAGGAGCGCGCTGGCGTCGTTGAAGAGACTCTCGCCCTGGAGGATCACCAGGATCCGGTGGGGCGGGCGGAGCTGGGACAGCACCGCCGTCGCAGCGGCCGCGTCGGGGGGCGCCACTACCGCGCCGAGGGCGATGGCCGCCGGCCAGGGAATGCCGGGCACCAGCCACCGCGCCACCAGGGCGACGGCCGCCACTGTGAGCGCCACCGCCACCAGTGCCAGCCCGGTCACCACCCGCCAGTTGTGCCGGAGGTCCCGCGGCGACGAGTCGAAGGCGGCGTCGAGCAGGACCGGCGCCACCAGCAGTGTGAGCGCCAGCTCCGGGTCGAGCCGAACCTCGGGCAGGTTGGGCAGGAGCGCCAGCGCCGCGCCCGCGAGGGCGAGGAGGGCGGGGTAGGGCGCGTTCACCCGCCGCGCCACGGCGGCGAGAATGGCACCCACGAGCAGCAGGGTGATGACCAGCTTGAAGACGGGCACGTCCCAAAACTACTCAGGCAGGCTGCGACCGGCGAAGGGCGACAGGGATGTCGGGCTGCCCGGGCGAAGTTGCACAATTGTGACCCGCCCGCCCCCTCGCCGCGGTCCGGTCGGGGTGTAGGTTCATGGGAGACCCGTCATCGGCACGGGGCATGCGACTTGCCTTGACCGGATCCCATGAAGCCGTTTCTTCTCGCCAGCGATTTCGATCAGACTCTCAGCTTCAACGATTCCGGCCACGTGCTGAGCGAGATGCTCGGCATCGGCGGCTTCGCCGAGAAGACGGCGGGCCTGTCGGAGATCCACCTGGTGCAGCAGGGCGGCGAGCTTGCCTACCTGCTGCTGCACGACCCCGAGTACCGCCGGGTGCGATGCGAGGACCTGGTCGAGGTCGGCCGCCAGATCCGGCTGAAGCAGAACCTGGGCCTGCTGTCGCGGGTGCTCGAGTCGGTGGACGGGTTTCACTTCACGTTCTACGTCGTGTCGGCGGCGCCCGAGGAGGTCATCCGCTCGGCGCTCGAGGGCATCGTCCCCGAGAGCCGGATCTTCGGAACCCGATTCCGCTACGACGACCGGACCGGCGAGATCCAGTCCATCGTCCGGGTGCCCGCCGGCTATGGCAAGGTGGCGGTGCTGGAGGAGCTGCGGCATTCCCTGCAGCTGAGCGGCGACCGGGTCGTCTATGTGGGCGACGGCGGCTCCGATGTGCATGTCATGCTCCATGTGAACCGGATCGGCGGGCTCACCATCGCGGTGTCGGAGAACCGCTACCTGACGCCGATCGCGCGGCGGACCATTCTGAGCGACGACGGGCTGTCGGTGGTCATTCCCATCCTCGAGGAGATCGCGGGATGGGACGGGCGCCAGATCCGGACGCTGTTCGGGGCCCACGGTCTGGTCGTGCAGGACTGGGACAAGAGCCGCACCGATTCGCTGACCATTCGGGGCACCGCCCCGTCGCCCCCCGCGGCCGCGTGACAGCGACGCCGGCCTGGATCGGGTGGGTGGCCACCGGGATGTTCGCGCTCTCCTATCTTTGCCGCGAGCCGGCCAGGCTGCGGCGGGTCCAGGCCGCGGCCGCGGTGCTCTGGGTGGGCTACGGAGTGCTGATTCATGCCGCACCGGTCGTCGTCGCCAACGTCGTCGTGGCGGGGGTGGCCCTCGTGTCATCCTTGCGCCTCTCCAGACCTCCTCGCATCGCGCTCTGCAAAGCCTCGCAGCCGTCGAAAAATCAGTAGCCAGAAGCGCGACGATTCGGCTCGCCAGCCGCGGGCAAGCGTCACCCTTTCAGCAATTTGGGCCCCAGCTTTCCGGCTTGAAACGCGGCCTGGCCGCCGCCTTGCCGAGCCCAATGTCGTCTGCACCGCTCGTCTCTGCGAGCACCTGCTCTCCTCAGCCACTCAGCACGAGGGAACAACCATGAACAGCATGATCCGTGGTGCGGTCCTTGGTTTGGCCGTCTTGGTGGGCGCGCAGGCCGCGCACGCCCAGGGCCTCAGCTTCGGCGTGGGCGGCGGCATCGTCGTGCCGACCGGATCGCTGGCCGATGCGACCGGCACCGGCTGGAACGGCACCGCGCAGCTGCGGGTGAAGCCCCCGGTGAGCCCGCTCGGCTTCCAGGTGGACGCGTTCTACACCCGGTTCAGCCTGGACGGCGTGGACGGCCATACCCGGATGCTCGGCGGCACGGCTAACGCCCTGTTCGCCTTCCCGAGCGCGAGCCCGGTCCGGCCGTACCTGCTGGCCGGCCCCGGCCTGTACAACGGGAAGACCACCATCGACGGTCTGGGGTCGAGCCAGTCGGACACCAAGTTCGGGATGAACGCGGGCGCCGGGTTCGACTTCGGGATGGGCAAGGCGCAGCTGTTCGCCGAGGCGCGGTTCCACGCGATCTTCAAGGGCGCGGTGGACGCCACCTCGGGCAACGAGACCACGGCGTACATGATTCCGCTGACGGTGGGCCTCCGCTTCTAAGCCGGGGGGGGGATCCGGCAAGGCGAAGGGGCGTGCCTCAGGGCACGCCCCTTTCGCGTTCCGGTCGATGGACGTCCCAGGAAGGGATTGGCTCGTAACCGCCTCTGCCGGCGACGCCGCGCCGATGCTGCACGCATGAGTGCACAATGTTGCGCCGACCAGGCGCGCTCGCCAGCGGCCCCCTCTAGCCGCACCGCGTCCCGTTCGCTATCGTGTGAAGACATTCC
>JBBRGH010000126.1:0-8287 GCA_038240915.1 Gemmatimonadales bacterium
TCCTCCGCGCGGTGCCCGGCGTGCTCGACACCGACGTCGGCTACACCGGCGGCTGGTTGGAGAACCCCACCTACGACGACACTCACGACAGCAAGTCGGGGCACGCGGAAGCGATCCGGGTGACCTTCGATCCGGCGGTGCTGAGCTACGAGCATCTGCTGGATCAGTGGTTCTTCCGGCTCCACGACCCCACCACGCTCAACCGCCAGGGCAACGACGTCGGCACCCAGTACCGCTCGGCGATCTTCCCCCAGACCCCGGAGCAGCGGACCGCGGCCGAGCGGGTCAAGGCGCGGGTCGAGGCGTCGGGCCGGTGGCGGAAGCCGATCACCACCTCGATCGAGCCCGCCTCGGCCTGGTACAGCGCCGAGGCGTACCACCAGGACTACCTGAAGAAGCACCCCGCCGGCTATTCCTGTCACTTCCTGCGGGACTAGCCAAACGCGGCACCAAAGCAGGCCGCCGAAGGTCGCGGGGCCAGCTCTCGCTGATGGGCCGCCTCGCGGGCGGCGCGGCTCCCGGCATCTACGGGCCCAACCGGGAGACGATGGCGGCGATGCCGGAGCGGATGGCGGCAAAGGTCTAGCGGTGCCCGCCCGGGCCGGACGGTGGCCGGGATGGTGACCGCGGAGTGGCTCGCGGCGGTGGCGCTGTTGGCCGTGCTGGTCTACATCGCGGCGGAGCAGCGCACCATCGCCGCGCTCCGCCGGCAGGCGGCGGAGGCGCGGGCGATGCTGGAGCGGCACGCGGCCCTCCGGGCCGACGTCCGCCGGCCGCTGGCCGGACGGGACGAGCTGCCGGCGGCGCTCCAGCGCTGCGCCGAGGCGATCGTCACCCGGCTCGACGCGGCCTTGGTCCAGATCTGGACCCTGAGCCGGGACGAGAGCACGCTGGAGCTGCAGGCCAGCGCTGGGCTCTCGACCCGGCTCGACGGCCCCGACGCGAGGATCCCGGTCGGGCAGCGGCACCCGGGGCTGATCGCCCGGGAGCGGACGCCGCACACCGACGACCTCGGCCGCGACCCCCGCACCAACGACCCGGCCTGGGCGGCGCAGGAAGGGCTGGCGGCCTTAGCCGGGTATCCGCTGCTGGTGGGCGACCGGCTGGCCGGCGTGGTGGCCGCCTTCTCGCGCCGGCCGATGCCGCCGGCCATGCTCGACGCCCTCGAGCTGGTGGCCGAGGCGCTGGCCCAGGGCATCGAGCGCCGGCGGGCGAGCGAGGTGGCACGGAAGGAGTGTTCTTCTCCGAGGGCCAGCGGCTCAGCCACACCGGCAGCTGGGCCTGGATCGTGGCCACCAACGAGCTGATCTGGTCGGAGGAAGCCTGCCGGATCATGGGCTACGACCCCACCACCATCACCCCCAGCCTCGACCTCTTCTGGCAGCGGATCCATCCCGAGGACCTGCCCGGCATGCAGCAGGACTTCGACCGGGCGGTGCGAGAGCAGCAGGGGGTGGACCGCGAGTTCCGGATCGTGCTGCCGGACGGGACGGTGCGGTTCCTCCACGGCACCGACCACGCCGTGCTGGACGAGCAGGGCCAGCTCAAGGAGTTCCTCGGCACCACGATGGACGTGTCGGAGCGGAAGCAGGCGGAGGCGGCGCTCTACGCCGCGCGGGCCGAGCTGGCCCGGGTGACCCGGACGATCACCCTGGGCGAGTTCGCGGCCACCATCGCCCACGAGGTGAACCAGCCGCTGGCCGCCGTGGTGACCAACGCCAACGCCTGCGAGCGCTGGCTGGCGCGCGAGGTGCCGGACGTGGCCCAGGCGCGGGCGGCGGCCCAGCGGGTGATCCGGGACGGCAAGCGGGCCGGCGACGTCGTCGCCGGGGTGCGGGCGCTGTTCCGCCAGTCGCCGATGGCGCTGGGCCCGGTGGACCTGGCGGAGATCATCCGCAGCGTGCTCGACGCGATCGGCCCGGAGCTGATGCGGCAGCGGGTCCGGCTCCGGAAGTCGCTGGCCACGGAGCTGCGCCGGTGCGGGGCGACGCGGTGCAGCTGCAGCAGGTGGTGCTCAACCTGCTCACCAACGCGGCCCAGGCAATGAGCGAGGTGACCGACCGGCCGCGCGACCTGACGATCGGCCTGGGCCGCGGCGAGCACGACGGCACGCCCGGGGTGCTGGTGGCGGTGCAGGACGCGGGCGTCGGCTTTACGGCCGAACAGGCCGGGCGGCTGTTCGAGGCCTTCTACACCACCAAGGCGGACGGCATGGGGATGGGGCTCGCGATCAGCCGGTCCATCATCGAGACCCTGGGCGGCCGGCTGTGGGCATCGCCCGGTGGCGGGCGCGGGGCCACCTTCCAGTTCTTCCTGCCGGCGAGCGCCGGGTGACGGGCCGCGACGCGGTCGTGCTGGTGCTGGACGACGACCCCGCCGTGGGCGAGTCCCTCGCCGACCTGCTCCACTCGGCCGATCTCCGGAGCGAGGTGTTCACCTCGCCGCAGGAGCTGCTCAGCCGGCCCCGGCCGGCCGGCCCCGCCTGCCTCATCCTCGACGTCCAGCTCCGGGAGCTGAGCGGGCTCGACCTGCAGGCCCAACTGGCCCGGAGCGAGCCGCCGCTGCCGATCATCTTCATCACTGGGCACGGCACCATCCCGATGAGCGTGCAGGCGATGAAGCACGGCGCGGCGGAGTTCCTGACCAAGCCGTTCGACGCCGGCGAGCTGCTGGGCGCCGTCAGGGATGCCCTGACCCGGGACCGGCTGGCCCGGGCCCGGCAGGAGGAGACGGCCGCACTCCGGGCCCGGATCGAAACCCTGACCCCGCGTGAGCGCGAGGTGCTGGCGCTGGTGGTGACCGGCCGGCTCAACAAGCAGATCGCGGCCGAGCTGGGCTGCAGCGAGCAGACGGTGAAGGTGCACCGGGGCCGGGTGATGCAGAAGCTGGCGGCGGGTTCGCTGGCCGAGCTGGTCCGGATGGCGCAGCGGGCAGCGGCGGCCACGCCGTAGCCCGGAGGGCCGCCTGCCACCAAAGTAGCATTGCTGGTGCCTGCCGTTCCCGATAGCCTCCGAGACATGACATCCGAACGACGGCTGATCGCGGTCATCGACGACGACGCGGGCATCCGCGCGGCCGTGGCCGACCTGCTGCACGCCGCCGATTTCGGCGCCCGGACGTTCAGCTCGGCCGAGCACTTCCTGGAGCGAGATCCGCAGGACCGGTTCGATTGCCTGATCGCCGATATCAACCTGCCGGGGATGACGGGCGTGGCGCTGCTGCAGGCGCTGGACGCCCGAGGCTGTCCGCTGCCCGCGGTGCTGATCACCGGACGGGACGACCTGGGCACGCTGGACCTGATCCGTCGGGCGGGCCCGGTGCCACACCTGCGGAAGCCGTTCGGCGACCTCGAGCTGTTCGAGGCGATGCGGCAGGCGATGGCGGCGGGGTGAACCGGGAGGTTCGGGTCGCGATGCCCCGTGTTGGGGTGACGATGCGTCGTCTTGGGGTCGCGATGCCAGTGTCCGGGTCGCGGTGCCCCATGTTCCGGTCGTGATGGGTCGTGTTCAGCTCGCGATGCCGGCTTCGGCCCGCCATGCGAAGAGTTCAGCCCAACACGCAATGAGTTTCGACCGACAGGCTACGAGTCTGGCCTGCCACGCGGCGGGTTCCGCTGCCACGCGGGGAGATCGGGCCGACAGCCGACGCGTCGGAGTCGTCATCAGCTCTCTTCTGGCCCCGATGTTCCGCATTCCGTCCGTGAGGCGACGAGCGGGGCCCCCACGCAACGAGCCTGGCCAACGGGCGAACAGTGCGGACCTACAGGCATCGCGTCGGGATCTACACGCATCGCGTCGGGACCTACACGCATCACGCCGACGCAGTCGGGTTCCCGGGTTCAGTCCACCTGCCTAGTCCAGGTTCCGACGGGGGTGTCCTCGACTGAGGACAGGTGTCCTCGCCCGAGGACACCTCACCTCCTGCCGCCGGCGCCACCCGGCCGCGGGGAGAATTGCCCCCAACGCTCTCGCGCGCGACAGTTTCGACCCCCCCGCGCCAGGCCCGCCCCGCACTCCCCCTGACCGCCCTCGACCCCGCCCGCAGCCCCCGGCACAATGCGTTGTCAGCCCACGACGTTGCCCGCCTCGCGATGGGGATCGAGGCGGCGCCCGCCACCGCCGCCGGTGCCTCCTCCCGCGTCGCCGTCATCGCCGTCGGATCGCACTCGCCATCCGCCGCATTCACGCCGCGGACCCCGCGCGTGTTGCGCATCGCGCAATTGCTGGCATGCCCGATGCGTAAGCCCCCATCCGACCGCGACGCGGCCAATCCGGCGCGGCTCTCCCCTCATTTCAGCAGCCTCACCAGTTGCCGGCGGTCACCGGCCCAGCCACCGGCTTGCGCAGCGCGGCGGGCGATATGGACGCGGAGTCTCGCAGGAAAATCGAGATGGGCAGCCGGGTGCTCAAGTTCAGCCTGGCACACCCCGACGCGGAGCCGGGGATGGCAAAGCTGGAGCGGCTGCTGGGACGGGCGGACGGCCTGGCCCCCACCCAGCGCGACGGGTTGATCCAGTCGCACGGGTCCTGGCTCCACAAGCGCGACATGCGGCGCTCGAAGATGGCGGTGGCGATCGCGCACCTGGCCGAAGTGGGCAACCTGGCGGCGCGCGACGATCACGCGCTCGGCACTACCTTCCGGTTCAAGCCCGACGCGGGAACCCAGCCGGCCTTCCGGACGGCGGTCCGGAGCATGGTGGAGGTCGCGGAGACCCACTAGGAGCTGCTGGTCCGGCACGGACTCTCGGTCTCGCTGCTGGCCGAGCTGCACCAGCTGGTGGACCAGTTCGACGCCGCGGTGGCGCTGGGGGTCGAGGGCCGCACGGCCCACATCGGGGCCACCCGCGAGATCCGGCAGGTGGCGGCGGAGATCGCCCGGACGGTGCGGGTGATGGACGGCCGCAACCGGCAGCGGTTCGCCGATGACGGCGAGCTGCTCGGCGCCTGGCTCGGCGCCAGCCGGGTGCTGGGCCGGCGGCAAGGTGGCCCGGATCCGGCGTCCGCGGCCGAGAAGGCCGCACCCGCCCGCGGGGAGGGCACACCGCCCGGCGGGACCGCCGCCGGCAGCGGCGCGAGGCCGGCGGCGTGACGTGACCCGCGAAGCCTTGCAGGGGTGACCGCCACCGACGCCGTACGGTCGGCGGCGGCCGCCCGCCGGACCAGCGACCGATGTCATCCCCCGAGCATCTTTCGACCGGAGACCAGAAGATGCGCCCCCTGAGTGCGGTCCTCGTGCTGTTCGCCGCCCACGGCGGCTCCGCCCTGCTGCCCGCGCAGGCGCCGGATTCGACCCGCACGTTCAGCTCGACCCATCTCGACTCGACCCGGATCTACTACACCCAGGTCGTCTACCATCCGCCCCGGGTGGACACCCTGCGCGACACGCTCTGGTGCACGCCCGAGGGCTGCGGCCGCACCCGCCCCGCGCCGCCTACCCCGAAGGGCGTGCCGTTCGGACCGTTCGCGCTGTGGCAGGGCGGCCGGCCCCGGGCCACCGCCGTGCCGTTCACGGCGAGCCAGAACTTCACCTCGCCCGACAACGTCGTCCGGCTGATCGCCGGCGCCCGGACCGCCGGACAGAAGCTGATCCTGGTGCTCACCGGCGGCGCGCCCAAGCAGTACAGCACCAACGGCGCGTTCGACCTCCGGAAGTGGGAAGCCCGGATCGACCAGTACAACACCCCGGCCATCCGCGACGCGATCGCCACCGGCGTGGCCGACGGCACCGTGCTCGGCAACTCGCTGATGGATGAGCCGGAGCACAAGAACTGGGGCGGCGCCATGTCGAAGCCGCTGCTGGACGAGATGGCGGCCTACGCCAAGGTCTACTTCCCCACCCTGCCGATGGGGCCGAGCCACGGGCCGAACGGGTACTACCAGTGGCACCCGGACGAGCGCTACAAGGTGGTGGACTACGTGCTCAACCAGTACAACTACTGGGTCACCGACGGCGACGTCCCCGCCTGGCGGAGCAAGGTGCTGGCGCAGGCCGGGCTCGACGGCGTGGCGGTGGCGTTCAGCATGAACATCCTCGACGGCGGCGCGCTGGCCCCGCGCGACGGCGCCTGGACCTGCCCGGCCGGCACCGCCGCCGGCCACGGCACGCACGAGCCGGCCTGCCGGATGACGGCGACACAGATCCGGGACTGGGGCAAGGCGCTGGGCCCGTCGGGGTGCGCGCTGATGATGTGGCGCTACGACAGCACGGCCATGGCGCGGCCGGACAACGTGCAGGCGATGAAGGACGTGGGCGCGGCGCTGGCAACGGCGCCGGGCCGGCGCTGTGCCCGCGGCGCCGGCGGGCCGGCGCTGAGCCGCGGCAGCGAGTGAGCGGCGGGCGGGCGAGCGCTCGGGCCAGTCGTGGAAGTCCCCCACCGCCACGAAGTCCACCAGCAGCGTGTACAGGATCTCGTCGGGACAGTCGTTGAGCCCTGCTCACCGCGCCGGTGGCGCCGGAGGGAATAGCTCGGGGTGAGCCGCGGCGGCTCGCTGCCGCATCCCGGCCACGTCCTGGCGCATGCCCGCCAGTGCGGCCTGGAAGCGCGGCTGCGGTCGGAGCGAGACAAAGAAGGGATCGACCTCGAGCAGGCGGGCGTCCTTCCACCCGTCCCGGTAGCCGCGCTCGAGCTGCTCGAGCGCCGGGCCGGTTCGGCCCTGGACGGCGGCGATGGCCGCCAGCTCCATCGCCGGGGCTGGACCTTCCACCCCGGCCGCGCGCTTCGCCTCCGCCGCGGCCGCCGAGGCCTGCCACAGCGCGGCCGCCCGCGCGCGATCGCCGCGGCGCTCGAGGGTCAGGGCGTAGAGCGACCGGAGCGACTCGGGAAAGGCCTGCCCCCACGCCTCGGGGTCCTGGCCGGCGAGCGGCGCCACCAACTGCTCGGCGTCGGGGGCGCCGGTGATCACCGCGACCTCGGCCAGGATCGGCGGGCCCTCGGTGTTGTCGGGCTCGCTCCGCACCAGCCGCCGGGCCCGCGCCAGTGCCTCCTCGGGGTCTCCGCGCCGGAGGGCGAGCCAGGCCATGAGGCCCTGGATCCTGAGCTCGGCCGGAAAGCGGCGCTCGGAGGCCAGCAGAAAGCGCCCGGTGGCCGCATCGTCGCCGAGCGGCAGCAGCGGCAGGCCGATGTGATACGGCCCGTGCAGACCCGTGGGGTTGAGCTGGTTGCTCCGGAGGGCCCAGTCGAGCCCTTCGTCGTAGCGGCCGAGGGCGACGTAGACGTTGGCCAGGTCGGACATCGCGCCGTCGTGGCTGGGCACCAGCTCCAGCGCCCTGAGATAGTCCCGCCGCGCGTCGGAGAACCGGAACACGCTGCTCTCCAGGTCGCCGAGGGCGAACCAACCGTCGGCCTGCTCGGGATCGAGCGCGATCGCCTTCCGGGCGGCGATGAAGCCGGAGTCGGTGTAGGCCCGCTGGCCAGCGACGCTGCGGAACATCCAGGTGCGGGCCAGGTGGGCGTACGCGGCGGCGAACCCGGAGTCGAGCTGGATCGCCTGCCGCAGCAGCTCGGCCCGGGCCACGTTCTCCGTCCGCCGCGGCCCGGCCAGCGCGAGGGCCCGGAGGTAGAGCTGATAGGCCGCGATGTTGCCGGTGGGCACGCGGGCCACCCGCCTGGCCTCCGTCGGGGTGAGGGTGGCCTGCAGCGCCGTCGCGACCTGGTGCGCCACGTCGTCCTGGACGGCGAAGAGATCAGCGAGCTGGCGGTCGTACTGGGCCGACCAGAGCGTCTGGCCGGTCCGCACGTCGGTCAGCTCCACGGCGATCCGCACCTGGCTGCCGGCCAGGCGCACGCTCCCGTCCACCACGCTGCCGACCCCCAGCTCGCGGGCCATCCGCTCCAGCCGGTTGCCGGCGGTGTCGTACTGGGCCGTGGCCGCGCGCCCGAGCACCCGGAGCGCGGCGACCCGGGAGAGCTGGGTCGCGATCTCCTCGGTCATCCCGGCGCTGAAGTACTGCTGCGCCGTATCCCGCGAGATGTTGCGGAAGGGGAGCACCGCCACGATCCGGCGGCGCTCGTCGGCCCCGCCGCCGGTCGGCCGAGCGCGGGCCCGGAACCAGAACGCCGCGACCGCCGCCAGCACGAGCAGCAGGCCGAGGCCGGCCAGCAGCCGGGCGGGCGGCCGGCGAGGTGGAGTGCCGTCCGAGGCCGGATCGGACGGCCGGGCGAGCGCCGCCACGAACTCGCCGGCGGTGGCGAAGCGGTCGGCCGGCAGCCGCTCGAGCGCCCGATGGACCGCGCGATCCATCGCCGGCGGGACGGTGCGCCGCTGCGCGGTGAGGGACGGCGCGTCAG
>JBBRGH010000127.1:0-8274 GCA_038240915.1 Gemmatimonadales bacterium
CGTTCCAGCCGAAATACGATCTGGTCTTCGCGTCCACTGGCGCAGAGGCGATGGAGCAACTCGAGCTGCGCCGGCCCGACGTGGCCGTCCTGGACATGCGGCTGCCCGATACCGACGGGGTCGAGCTGCTCCGGCGCATCCGGCTGAGCCAGCCCGACCTCCCGGTCATCATCACGACCGCCTACATGAGCATCGAGCCCCAGCTCAAGGTTCTGAATCTTCCCCACTCCGGCTACATCGTCAAACCGTTCCGCCTCGACGAGCTCGGCGCGCGAATCGATGCCGTCTCGTGACGGCGAGCCGCTGCTTGCCGCCCGCGGGCTCCGTCGCTCCTTCGGCCGACTCCGGGTCCTTCACGACATCGATCTGACGCTCGCCCCGGGCGAGCTGCTGGCCATCGCCGGACCCAACGGGGCGGGCAAGAGCACCCTGCTCCGGATCCTGGCCGGGCTGATGCGCGCATCCGCCGGCGACGTCCGTGTGCTCGGCCGCCCGCTCACGGCCGGCGCCGGCGAGGCGCGCCGCGCGATTGGCCTTCTGTCCCACCAGTCGCTCCTCTACGACGACCTGACACTGGCGGAGAACCTGACCTTTGCCGCCAGGCTCTACGGGCTGGCCGGCCCCGGCGCCGTGGCGCGGGAGGCACTCGAGGTCGCCGGGCTATCCAGCCGGGCGGACGAGCTGCCCCGGCGGCTCAGCCGGGGGCTGCTCCAGCGGGCGGCGATCGCGCGAGCGCTGCTGCATCGGCCCCGGCTGCTCCTGCTCGACGAGCCGTTCACCGCGCTCGACGCCGCCTCGGCGGATCGGCTGCGGGCGATGCTCGACGTCCGGCGGGCCGACGGGCTCGGGCTGATCATCGTCACCCACCACCTGGCCGAGGTCTGGGAGGTCGCCACCCGGGTGGCGGTGCTGGTGGAGGGACGCTGGGTGTGCCAGGAGCCGGCGGCCGGCGCGCTCGACGCCTTCCTGCCGCGCTACCGGAAGTGGACCGGTGCCTGAGGCCCTCCGGCTGGCGCTCGTCATCGCGGGCAAGGATATCCGGGCCGAGCTCCGGAGCCGGACGGCGCTGCTGTCGGCGGTCGTGTTCGCGGCGCTGGTGCTCGTGGTGTTCAACTTCGCCCGCGACCCCACCGCGCTCTCGGCCACCGACCTGGCGCCGAGCGTGCTGTGGGTGACCTTCGCCCTGGCGGCCATGGTGGCGCTCAACCGCGCCTTCACCATCGAGCGCGAGCACGGCGCGCTCGACGGCCTGCTGCTGGCGCCGGTGCCCCGGGAGGCGCTGTTCGGCGGCAAGCTGCTGGCGAACCTGGCCTTCGTGGGGACGGTCGAGGCGGTGACGCTGCCGCTGTTCGTGCTTTTCTTCAACGTGGACCTGGCCGCGGCCCTGCCGGGGATCATCGGGGTTACCGCCCTGGCCACGATCGGGTTCGTCTCGGTCGGCACCATTTTCAGCGCGATGGCGGTGCGGACCCGCTTCGCCGAGCTGATGCTGCCGGTGCTGCTGCTGCCATTCATGGTGCCGCCGCTGATCGGCGCGGTGCAGGTGACCGCGCGGCTGCTGGCGGGGCGTCCATTGAGCGAGATGCTGGGATGGCTTAGACTCCTTGCCCTCTATGACGTCGTCTTCGTGACGCTCTGCATGCTGATCTTCGGCGCGGTGGTGGACGAATGAACGCCGCGACCGCCGCCGCCCGGGCGACCGCCCGCCGCGGCCTCGGCTTGAGCCTGGCGGCACTGGCCGGCCTGGCGGCGGTGTACGTCCTGGCGCTGGGTTACACCCCGATCGAGGCCCGGCAGGGGGTGGCGCAGAAGATCTTCTACCTGCACGTGCCCGCGGCCTGGTGCGCGCTGATGGCCTTCTCGCTCGTGGGCGTGGCCAGCGCGCTCTACCTCTGGCTGCACGACCCCCGACTCGACCGCTTCGCCGCCTCCTCGGCGGAGGTCGGCGTCGCCTTCAGCGCGGTCATGCTCACCACCGGGCCGATCTGGGCCAAGCCGATCTGGGGCACCTGGTGGACCTGGGACGCGCGGCTCACGCTGACCTTGTTCCTCTTCTTCCTTTTCATCGGCTATCTGGCCCTGCGCGCCTCGGTCCATGACCCGGCCGAGCGGGCACGATTCAGCGCCGTGGTCGGCATCCTCGGGATGCTGCTGGTGCCGTTCATCCACCTGAGCGTGTACCTGTTCCGGACGCTTCATCCGCAGCCGGTGGTGCTCAAGCCGAGCGCGCCGTCGCTGCCGCCGGAGATGCTGCGGACGCTGCTGATCTCGATGGCGGTGTTCACGCTGCTGTACGTGGGGCTGGTGACGCTGCGCTACGGGCTGGGGCTGGCGGAAGACGCCAGGGACGAGGCCGCCGATGCCGGGTGAGACGCCGCAGAATGCGGGCTACCTGATCGCGGCGTACGTGGTGGCGCCGGTGATCCTGGTGGGGTACCTGGCGTCGCTGTGGCGCAGGGTGCGGCGAACGCTGGGGGGGCGGTAGGACGCCTCGGGCGGCGCGGCCGCGCGAGGGACCCCGCCCTACTCCGTCCGCTGCCGGGGCGGCAGCAGCACGTGCTCCCAGAGCAGCGCCGCGACGATGGCGCCCAGGATCGGCCCGATCCAGTAGACCCCGTGCGCCACCCACTGGCCGGAGACGAGCGCCGGCCCGAAGGCGCGGGCGGGATTCATGGCCGCGCCGGTGAGCGGCCCGCCGACCAGGATGTCGAACAGCAGCACCAGGCCCACGCCGAACCCGCCGACTTTGGGCGCGTCGGCGTTGACGCAGGTCCCGAACACGGCCGAGACCAGGAAGAACGTGAGGATGGCCTCGAGCGCGATGGCTTGGGAAAGCTGGATGTTGCCCGCGATGGCCGGGGTGCCGAGCGCGATCGGCCGGGTGACGCCGAGGGGAAAGATCGCCTTCACGGCCAGGGCCGCGAGCACCGCGCCCACCAGCTGGGCGATGATGTAGGCCACCGCCGTCTGGCCGGTGGTCCGCCGGGCGACCAGGAGGCCGATGGTGACCGCCGGGTTGAGATGCCCGCCCGAGATCGCCATCGTGGCCGTGACCATGACCGAGAGGACCAGGGCGTGGGCGGTCGCGACGCCGAACACGCCGTAGTTGGCATCGGGGAAGTACTTGCTGGCGACGGCGCCGACGCCGATGAAGACGAGGCCGAAGGTGCCGAGGGCTTCAGCGACCGAGCGGCGAAGCAGCGAGGACATCAGCCATCCTTTGTGGTATCGACGGGGTCCGGGGACGGCGGCGAATCTAGGCATCCTCCCGGCGAAACACCAGCGCCGCGTTGATGCCGCCGAAGCCGAACGAGTTGCTCAGCAGGACCTCGGGCGAGAGGTCGAGGCCCGTGCCGGTCACCAGCGGCAGGTCGCAGGCCGGATCGGCCGTCTCCAGGTTCACCGTCGGCGGCAGCCAGCCATGCCGCGACGCCAGCGCGCAGATGGCCGCCTCGATGGCGCCGCTCGCGCCCAGCGCGTGGCCGTAGTAGCCCTTGGTGCCGCTCAGCGGGACACGGTCGGCGTGGTCGCCGAAGACCTGGCGAATGGCGCTGGTCTCGGTCGGATCGTTGAGCGGGGTCGAAGAGCCGTGGGCGTTGATATACCCGACCTCGCCGGGGCCGACGTGGGCCTCGGCCAGCGCGTTCCGGATGGCCCGGGCGGCCTGGGTGCCGTCGGGCCGCGGCGCGGTCATGTGGTGGGCGTCGTTGGTGAGACCGAAGCCGCACAGCTCGGCGTAGATCGGCGCTCCGCGCGCGACCGCGCGGCTC
Organism: Gemmatimonadales bacterium; assembly: GCA_038240915.1. Classification (GTDB taxonomy): domain Bacteria; phylum Gemmatimonadota; class Gemmatimonadetes; order Gemmatimonadales; family GWC2-71-9; genus CAVVWJ01. Next base: position 3,771 of record JBBRGH010000127.1, read on the forward strand.
CGTTCCTCCAGCACCAGGATGGCGGCCCCCTCGGCCATGACGAAGCCGTCCCGGCCGGCGTCGAACGGCCGGCTGGCGTGCCCCGGATCGTCGTTCCGGGTGGACATGGCGCGGATGATGGCAAAGGCGCCGAAGCAGAGCGGGGCCAGCGGGGCCTCGGCCCCGCCGGCGAGCATGATGTCGGCGTCGCCCCGGACGATGGCCCGGAAGCCGTCGCCGATGGCGATCGCGCCCGAGGCGCAGCTCATTCCGTTGGTCGAGTTGGGCCCGGTGCAGCCGAACTCGATGGCGATGTTGCAGCTGGCCGCGCCGGCGAAGACCGTGAGGGCCAGCGCCGGGTCCACCCCGCGGGGACCCTGGGTCAGGAAGGCGTGATAGTTCCGCTCGCCGTGGGCCACGCCGCCGAGGGCGGTGCCCATCATCGCGCCGACCCGGTCGGGGTTCTCCCGCGCCAGGTCGAGCCGGGCGTCCGCCAGCGCCATCCGGGTGGCCGCGACGGTGAACTGGGAGTAGCGGTCGAGCCGCCGCGAGCGGCGCTGCTCGATGTGGTCCGTCGCCACGAAGTCGGGCACCTCGCCCGCGATCCGCGACTTGAACATGGTGGGATCGAACCGGGTGATGCAGCGTACCGCCGACGTTCGCCGCCGCAGTCCCTCCCACAACCCGTCCACGCCCAGCCCGATCGGGGTGATCGCCCCGATGCCCGTGATGACCACCCGCCTCGCGTCGCTCATGTCGTGCCTGCCTCCACCGCCCGCCGGATGCCCGCCAGCGTCCGCGACGCGATCCCATGGATGAACACCGGGCCGATGACCCACGTCGCCGCAGGGCTGCCGATGAGGGGCCAGCGCGGCCCGGTCCAGTCGTGTACGATCGTCACTTCGGTCCCGCCGTCGGCGGGCTCCATCTGCCAGACTACGTCCATCCCCGTGGTAATCCCGCGGACGTGGCGGTAGTGCACCGCCGGCCCCGCCCGGTCCACCCACATCTCCGACACCCACCAGGTGGGGTAGTCGAGCGGCCCGAAGGGGCGCCAGGCCGCCATCTCCACCAGGCCGCCGTCGCCCCGGCGCTCAAGCATGCGGACCCAGCGGTAGTGCGGCAGCCACTCGGGCCAGCGTTCCACGGCCATGGCCGCGGCCAGGACCCGGGCCGGCGGCGCTCCGATCCGGAGCCGGTCGACCGTCCGCATCAGTCCGCCGGCCGCCAGGTGGCCACCAGTCGGTACCCTGGACGGCGCTCGACGATGCCGCGGACCCCGGCCGCCGCCAGGAGCTCGTGCAACCGCGCGGTCGTGTAGCCCCGCCGGAGCGAGGTCATCCCGTCGGCCACGGTGATCGCGTCGAAGCCGAGCACGTGGGCCCCGACCCAGAAGGCCGCCGGGCCCAGCGGGCCCCGGCGGAGATCGGCCACGATCACGGCCCGGCGGGCCAGCCGATCGCAGGCGCGGAACAGCCGGACGGCCGACTCGTCGGCCAGGTGGTGGACCAGCTGGCTCACCAGCACCAGGTCCACCGATTTGTCCCGGAACGGGGGCGCGCCGGCGCAGCCGACCACGCAGGGCACCCCACCATCCCGCGCCAGCCGCGCGGCCACCGGACTCCGCTCGAGGCCCACCGCCACCAGTCGGATGCCGCGGCGGGCGGCCCAGCGCGCGGCGGCGCGGGGCAGGTCGCCCAGGCCGGTGCCGAGGTCGGCCAGGGTGAGGGAGGCGCCCGCCGGCACGCCGGCCAGGGCGCGGCCCAGGCCGTGCCGGACCGCCCAGGTTCCGCCGAACCACCGGTTGGAGCGGGCGATGTGGCGGAGCGACTCGGCCACCACGGCGGGGTCGGCGGCGGGATCGTCGAGCAGCTCGACACCGACCGGGCTCGGGGCCAGCGGTTCCGCGGCGGTCACGAGAGCGTGGCGTAGCCGCCGCGATAGTACAGCAGCGGGTGGCCGTCCCGGGTGTCGCCGCCGACGACCCGCCCGACGATGATGGTGTGGTCGCCGCCGGGATACTCGGCGAAGCGCTCGCACTCGATGTGGGCCAGGGTGCCGTCGAGATAGATCCGGCCCTCGGGGCCCGCGTGATAGCCGATCCCGGCGAAGCGGTCGTCGTGCTTGTCGGCGAACCGGCGCGACAACTCCTCCTGGCTGCTTTCCAGGATGTTGACCACGAATTCCGGGGCCGCCACGATCAGGTCGCGCAGCTCGGCCGCGTGGTCCACGCAGACCGAGATCAGCGGGGGCTCGAGCGAGACCGAAGCGAGGCTGCTCGCGGTCATGCCGGCGGGCTGCCCGGCGGCGTCGCGCACCGTCAGGATGGTGACCCCGGTGGCGAAGCGGCCCAGCAGCTGGCGGAAGCGCGCGGGATCGACGGCGGTGTGGCTCAGAACAGCATCCTCGCGAGAAAGAGCGGGTTGAGCACCTGCCGGGCGGGCACGAAGTCGCCGGTGACGCCGATGAGGGTGTCGGCCATACCGGCCCGCCGGCCGAGCCGTCCCACGGCGTGGTCGAACAGCGCGGGCACCAGCATCCCGTAGCCGATCACCCGCTCGACGGCCCACTTGCCGGCAAAGGCGCGGCGGCGGGCACGGCGGTAGCCGGCGAGGGCGGCGGCGGTCGCCGGCCCCGGCCGGCCGAGCGCCTCGGCGGCCGTCGCGGCCAGCAGCTCGGCCCCGCGGAGGGCGCTGTAGATCCCCTCCCCGGTGAAGGGGTCGAAGAAGTCGGCCGCGTCGCCCACCAGCGCCGCGCCGTCAGCGGTAACCCGGCCCGACCAGGCGGCGAACGGCCCGGTCGCCAGCACCCGGCGGGCCAGCCGGCCGGCCGCGATCCGCTCCCCCACCGCGGGAAAGGCGGCCAGGGTCTCGAGAAAGAACGCTTCGACCCGGCCGCGCGCCTCGCCGCCCCGTTCGGCCGGCACGACCAGCGCCACGTTGGTCCGCCCGCCACCGATCGGATTGAGCCCGACGTAGCCCCGGCGTCCGACGTGCAGCTCGGCTGATTGGCCCATGCCGGCGACGCCGTCCACGTGGGCCACGAAGGCCAGCCGGCGAGGCCGGCCCGCGCGGCGCGGCCCCAGCCGCCGGGCCACGACCGAGCGGAGGCCGTCGGCGCCGATGGTGAGCCGGGCGCGAAGAGTCCGGCGGTGGCCGTCGGCGTGGCGGACCACGGCGCCGGCCACGGCGCCGCGGTCGTACAGCAGCGCCTCGACGGTGGTCCGCTCGAGCACGGTGGCTCCGGCCGCGCGGGCGCCGCGGAGGAGACTGTCGTCGAGCAGCCGGCGGGAGACGGCCAGGCCGGTGGGCCGGTAGGGCGCCACCGCCGCGGCCGCGAAGCGGCCGTGCAGCCGGCTCCCGCCCGCCGCGACCACGCGGGTACCGTCCGGCGCCGCCGCGCCCGCTGCCTCGAGCTCGGCCACCACACCGAGTCGGTCGAGCAGGCGGACCGCCTCGGGGCCCATGTACTCGGAGCAGGGCTTGTCGCGGGGAAACGCGGCGCGGTCCACCACCGTCACCGCGAACCCGGCCCGGGCGAGGTGGGTCGCGGCCGCGCTGCCGCCGGGGCCGGCCCCGACCACGAGCACGTCGGCCGGGGGTGCCGGCTCAGGCGAGGCGCTGATACTCGGAGCCATCGAGGACGAGGCGGTCGGGGTCGAGGGCGGCGAAGGAGAAGGCGAATGTCAGGGTCCCGGCCCCGGTGAAGGCGATGGTCACCTGGCCGCCGTTGGTGCTCCAGCGGCAGGCCCGCTCGGTGGTGCGGGGAAAGCCCTCGGCCAGGGATTCGGTGACGACGGTCTGGTGGCAGTCGCCCGCCGCGGCGAAGTGCCAGGTGGTGGTCCAGGTCTGGAGATCGCCGGGGACCTCGATCACGACGATGGCACGCCAGTCGCCCACCAGGGCCGCGCTCCGGACCGGACCGCCGTCGGCCCCGGCGCCGTTGCCCCCGTCGGGGAGGCCCGTGGGCGGCCCGGCCGGATCCCCGCTGCAGGCGGCGAGGCCCAGCATCAGCGGAAGCAGCAGAGCCAGGCCGCACCGGCGAGCCCAGCGCCCACGACCGTGGCCGCGAGGTTCACTCCGTCGTTGTCCAGCCATTGCCAGCCTCCCACGTGGACCGTGCGGGTCCCGCAGCGATGGACAGCCCATTCGCTCGCGAGGTCGCAGGCCGGACAGCGAAACCGTCCCTGCCAGCCCGACCCCAGCAGCGAGTCGGCGACCATCCCCGTGAAACCTATCAGTGTTCCGACCGGCAGCAGGGCCGGCTGGCCGCCCGCGACCGCGCCGGTGACCGCCACCAGCAGCGCGCCGGCCAGGGCGCCGAGCGTCCCGAGGATGGTCATACCCCCGCTGGTTCCCCGCGCGAGCGGCGGCCCGACGAGCAGCCGACGCGGCGGCGTCCGGCTCCAGCCACCGATGCTGGTGGCCCAGGTGTCGGCGGCGGCGGCGGCCAGGCTGGCCGTCACGATCCAGAGACCGAGTCCGGGCTGGGAAATTCCCAGCAGCGCGCCCCGGGCGGCGGGGCC
>JBBRGH010000128.1:0-8227 GCA_038240915.1 Gemmatimonadales bacterium
GACTGGCTGGCCCGGCGCTTCGAGAGCAACCGTGCTCGCCTCCGGCAGGTGGCCTACCGGATGCTCGGCTCCCTCAGCGAGGCCGACGACGCCGTGCAGGAGGCCTGGGTCCGGCTCGCCCGCGCCGAGACGGACGACGTCGAGAACCTGCCCGGCTGGCTCACCACGGTGGTGTCCCGGGTCTGCCTCGACATCCTCCGGGCTCGCGCGGCCCGGCGGGAGGAACCGTTTGAGGCCTACGTGCCCGATCCGGTGCTGTCGCGGGCCGCCGGCGCCGAGGCCGAGGACGCGGCGATCCTGGCCGAATCGGTGGGGCTGGCTCTGCTGGTGGTGCTGGAGACGCTGCCGCCGGCCGAGCGGATCGCGTTCGTGCTGCACGACGTGTTCGCCGTTCCGTTCGAGGAGATCGCGCCGATCGTGGAGCGCTCGCCCGCCGCAGCCCGGCAGCTCGCCAGCCGTGCCCGGCGTCGGGTGCAGGGCGCGGCCCGCGCCCCCGATGCCGATCCGGCCCGGCGGCAGGCGGTGGTGGACGCGTTCCTCGCGGCCTCCCTGGCCGGCAACTTCGAGGCGCTCTTGGGGCTGCTCGATCCCGACGTGGTGCTGCGGCTCGACCGCGGCGAGTCGAGCGCGTCCAGGGCCGTGCGCGGGGCGGCGGGCGTGGCGGAAATGGGGTTCAAGTTCTCGGGGCCGGGATGGGTCGCGAGCCCGGTCCTGGTCAACGGGGCGCCGGGACTCGTGATCACCCGGGAGCAGCGGCCGATGTCGGTGGTGGCCTTCACCGTCCTGGGGGGAAAGATTGCCGCGATCGACATCCTGGCCGACCCCGCTCGGCTCCGCACGCTCGACTTCACCGTCCTGGAGACATGAGCGACCGCGATGACCCGGAATGCACCAGCCACCCCGCTCGCGCTGCGCGCAGCCCGCCTCGGCTTCGGCCTGATGGTGCTGGCGGCCCTCGGACGCCAATTGACGATCCACGTGGGGCTCGGGCTCAGCCCCGTCAACTTCGTCAGCTACTTCACCAACCTGTCGAACCTGCTGGCGGGCTGCGTCCTGATCGCCGGGGCCGCGGACGGCTCTCTGCGCCCCGGCGGTCGCCTCCGGGCAGCGGCAGTCACCTACATGGTGGTGGTGGGCGTGGTCTTCACCCTTCTGCTGCGCAACGCCGACCTGGGGTCGCTCCGCCCCTGGATCAACGTGGTCCTGCACTACGTGATGCCGTGCGTCATGGTGCTCGACTGGCTGCTCCAGCCGCCGAGCCGGAGACTCGCCGCCGCCGACCTGCTGCTGATGCTGATCTACCCTGCCTGCTATCTCGGATACGTGGTGGTCCGCGGGGCGGCGGTGGATTGGTATCCCTATTTCTTCTTCGATCCCGCCAGGATCGGTGGCTACGGCCGCGTGGCCCTCTACGCGGCCGGCTTCACTCTGACGATCCTGCTGACGGGCTGGGCGGTGATCGCGGGGGGCCGCCGGCCGGTGCCACGCTAGCGGGCAGGGGCTTCGGCCAGCTTCCGCCCGCCGTCGCGGACGGGGCTTTGGCGAGCTTCCGCCGGCCGTCGCGAGGGGGAGGCGGGGGCTAGTGCCGGTCGCCCGTCGGGGGCAACGACCGGAGATAGGCCCAGAGCGCCGCCACCTCCACGTCGGTCATCCGCCGGGCGGAGAGCACCACCTCCGACATCGGCGCGCGAAGCGCCGTGCCGTCCGGCCGCTTGCCGGTCCGCAGGGTCGCCGCGAACTGCGGGTAGGTCCAGCCGCCGAGGCCGCTCGGGATCGGCGTCAGGTTGGCGGCCGGTGGCCAGCTCGGATCGCCGCCAGCGATCGGTCCGCCGGTGAGGGCGTCGCCGTGGCAGCCCATGCAGGTCGCCGCGACGTGGCGGCCGAAGTCCGCCGTCGATGCCGTGGCCAGTGGCACGACGGCATGAGGCCCGGCTCCCCCGCCGATGATGTCGGCCGAAAGGCGCAGCTTCCCGGTCGCGACCAGCACCTTGCCCAGCGGACCGAGCGCCGGCGCCGGCACCTGGTGGTTCACCGGCGGCTGCGAGCGGATGTAGACGATGATGTCGGACAGCTCCTGGTCGCTCATCTGGCGGAAGTCCTGCGATGGCATCAGGGCCGGCCCGCCGTCGGGCTTGATGCCGTGGCGGACGATGTGGTCCCAGTCGGCGGCCCGGTACGTGGTGGTCCGGCTGCCGGATCCGGTGGTGAGATTCGGCGCCAGGATCCGGCCGATGGCCGGGTCGTCGATCATGACCCCGCCGCCGAGCTGGTCGCCGTGGCAGGCGGTGCAGACGTAGCGTGACTCGACCAGGTGCCGGCCCCGCGCGAGCGCCTGGCTGCGCGCCAGTTGCTTCGCGTCAGCCGGAGCGGGGCTGGAGCCGCCGCTGTTCGGCGCGCTCGCAAGGAAGGGAATCGGGAAGTCCACCGTGTGGACCGGATAGATGCGGGCCAGCTTGCGGCCGGCGGTGTACCAGGCCCAGGCGTAGAAGGAGAGCACGGCTAGGAGCAGCAGCGCCAGTACCACCCCGCCGATCTTCAGCACCGTTCGCAACGACGCCTCCCCGGGTTGTCCGCCAGTTCGTCCGGGTCCACACCAGGTCCCACGCCTCCCGCCGCCTCGATCAGGCGTCCCACCGCCCGCTCCTTCGCCTTGGCCTCGACGTCCACGGTCACCGCCAGACCGAGCCACTCCCCCGGCAGGTCCGCCGGATCGATGTAGTCGGCGTGCGGCCTGGGATCGCCGCCGCCCCAGCCCTCGCGCGGCGACGACAGGTGCAAATACGGTTCCCGGGCGCCCCAGGTATCCCGCGCCCGGGCCGTCACCTCCGCGACCCCCAGTCCGTCCGGCCGACAGCGGTGGTGGTGGACGTCGTACACCAGCGGCAGGCCGAGGCGCTCGCAGAAGGGCAGCAGGTCGGCGGGCGGGAACAGCCGGTCGTCGTTCTCCAGCGCCAGCCGGCTCCGGGCCCGGAGGCTGAGCCGCTCCACCGCCCGCTCCAGCCGGGCCAGCGCCGCCGGGGCGCCGCCCGCCAACCCGCCGCCGTGGAGCACCACCACGTCGGCCCCGACCAGCTCGGCGATGCCCGCCTGGAACTCGAGCTCGCCGATCGAGCTCGCCACCACCGTCTCGCGCTCCGAGTTGAGAACCACGAACTGATCCGGGTGGAAGCTGAGCCGGATATTCAGCGTGCGCGCGAGCGCGCCGGCCTCGAGAAAGGCCTCCCGGATCTCACCTTTCCGGTCGAGTCGCTCCAGCGTGTAGCCGCTCACCGGGTGGGTGCCGAGCGGCAGGATCTGGCTGTTGATCCGGAAGGCGCCGATGCCGAGCGCCTGGCAGTGGCGGACCGAGGCCAGCAGGGCCGCGGCGTTGTCCCGGGCGATGGCGGCGAGGTAGTCCCGCCGCGCGCCGGGCGAGAGCGTCGAGACGTAGCGGTGGGTGGCGGTGCGGTACTTGATCGGCGCGTCGAGGAACTGGCAGCAGAGGCCCCAGCGGATCACAGGAGCTTCACGATCCAGTCGCCCAGGAAGTAGCCGATGCCGGCCACGCCCAGGCCCACGAGGAACATGTCCATGCCGCTCCGGATCACGCCCCGGCCGGTGAAGAAGCTGCGGGCGGCGCCGACCCCGAAGTGGGACAGCATGGCGAGCGCGAATGAGGTCCAGATGGCCACCGGGCCGGTGTCGAACAGCAGCGGGGCGACCGGGATGAAGGCGCCCAGCGCGGTCGCGGTGCCGGTGATCCACGCCTCCCGCATCGGGGTGCTGGTGGCCTCGCCGATCTTGAGCTCCTCCCGCACCTGCTCCGCCAGCGCCCGCGCCGGATCGGTCATGATCTGGGCCGCGAGCGCCTCGGCCTGCGCCTCGGGGATGCCCTTGGCCTGGTACTGCAGGCTCAGCTCCTCCTGCTCGAGCTCCGGCATCAGCCGGATCTCCTCCTTCTCCATCGCGATCTCATGCTCGAACACCTCCCGCTCGCTCTTGGCCGCGAGGTACCCGGAGGATCCCATCGAGAGCGCGTCGGCCGCCATGCCGGCCAGCCCGGCCACGATGACGGCGTGGCTGGCGATCTGGACGTTGCCGCTCTGGGCGCCGAGCATGCCCGCGACCAGGCCGAAGTTGGCGGTGAGGCCGTCGTTGAAGCCGTAGACCACGTTCCGGAGAAACCCGCCGGCACCGGTCTTGTGCCAGGGCTCGCCGTCCGCCCCGCTGATCGAGGCCAGCGTCTCGGCGTGCTCCTTGGACTCCTTGGCCAGGGTGAGGGCGGTCGGCCCCACCGCGCCGTCAGGCGACTCGCGGTAGAGATTGAGGTAGCCCTTCACCTCCCGGCCCTCCTCCTCCAGCAGCATCGGGAGCAGGATGCCGGCGCCCACCCGGCGGGCCACCCAGGCCCGGAAGCGTGCCCCACGCGAAGGCGGCGGGGACTCCACCGGGTGTCCGTTCTCGGCCAACAGCTTGCGCCACATCTCCACGTGGCGGTCCTCGACCTGGGCCAGCTTCCGGTACAGCGCCGCCTTGCCGCTGTCCTGCTCGGCCTGGGCCAGCTCGCGGTAGAGGAAGGCCGCGTCCGCCTCGTCCTCGAGATGGTGGAGCCAGATGTGCGGGGCGGGCGACGGTGCGGAGGAGGGAGCGGAAGTCATGGCGATATATAAGCCGGACGGGGCATACCGGGTAAGCTTCAGCGTCGGCTGTGCGACCATCCCCCGATCCCCGGCATCTTTGAGGGGCCATGAATGGGATCCGCGTAATGGATTCGTACCTCCTCGCCAATGCCGAGTCGGTGGTCGCCCGGGCCCGGGCCGGGGACGAGGCTGCCCTCGAGGAGCTCTATCGAGCCTTCGAGGCCCCCGTCTACAACCTGGCCCGCCGCATCTGCCGCACCACCGAGGACGCCGAGGACGTGCTGCAGGAGACCTTCTTCGAGGTCTGCCGCAGCATCGGGCGGTATCGCGAGGAGGGGAGCCTGTGGGGGTGGGTCCGCACCATCGCCGCCAGCAAGGCACTCATGCGGCTCCGGCGCAACAAGTACCGGGAGACGGACGAGCTGCAGGACGAGATCATGGGCCACCGCCGCGAGGACACGGCGCTCCGGATGGATCTGGAGGCGGCCCTGGAGCGGCTGACCGAGACCGCCCGGGCGGTGGTCTGGCTGCATGACGTCGAGGGCTACACCCACGACGAGATCGCCGGCATGATGGGCAGGACCCCGAGTTTCTCGAAGTCTCAGCTCGCCCGGGCGCACCACCGGCTCCGGCGCTGGCTCGGGGAGGAGGTGGAGGTATGACGCATCTGACGATGGAAGCCCTGCTGAGCCTCCGTGAGGCCGGTCAGGAGCCGGGCGACGCGGTGGCCAGCGAGCACCTCGCGGCCTGCCCGGCCTGCCGGGCGGAGCAGGACCGACTGCACCAGCGAGTGGCCCGGCTCAAGGCGCTGCCCTCGCTCCGGCCGACCCGGGACCGGTGGCCCGAGGTGGCGGCCCGGGTCCGGGCCGAACGCCGGACCCGGCACCAGCGGGTGGCCGGTCTGCTTGGGCTCGCCGCGGCAGCGTCGATTGCCCTGGGCGTGCTGGTGGGACGGGTCGGCGGACAGCTGGGCGTCGGCCAGCAGGAGATCCAGCAGGCCATGGTCCGGTCCCAGGCCCTGGAGAGCGCCCTGAGCCAGTATCACCCCGAGGACCGGGTGCTCGACGGCCGGACCGCCGGCATCGCCCAGGAGCTCGAGGATCGGATTGCCCGGGTGGATCGGGAGCTGGAGATGGCCGAGCTGCTCGAGCGCCAGTCGCGCGATCCGCAGCTGCTCAGACTCTGGCGCGAACGGGTGGGCCTGCTGGACGCCCTGGTGGACGTCCACGTCACCCGCGCCAGCCACGTGGGGCTCTGAGCCCCGAGGAGTTCGACATGCGCCTGCCACTGGTCTTCGCTGCGCTCACCGCCACCGCCCTCGCGCTCGGTCCCGTGCCCGGGCTCGCGGCCCAGGGTCACGGGGACAGCGCCGGCGACGGGCTCGACCACCGGATGGAGGGCCACGACCACCTGATGCGGATCGTGATGAACCGGCGCGCCCGCCTCGGAATCAAGGTCAACCTCCAAGCCCGCGACACCGACTCGCTCGGCGCCTACGTCGAATCGGTGACCCCGAACGGTCCGGCCGCCTCGGCCGGAATCCGCTCGGGCGACCTGATCACCAAGGTGGACGGAAAGTCGGTGCTCGGCGGCAAGACCACGGAGGACGAGCGCGATGTCCGCCAGTCGCTGCCCGGCCTTCGGCTGATCGAGCTGGCGGCCCGGCTGGAGCCGGCGGACACGGTCGCGATCGAGTACCTGCGGGGCAAGGACCGGCGGACCGTCTCGGTGGTGACCGAGGACGAGCCCGACATGGTCATGGCCGGTCCCGGCGGCGGGCGGCCGTTCGTCATGCGCTTCCGGGGCGACGGGCCGCCGGACGACCCCCGGATGCACGTGGACGGCATGATGGATATGGGCCCGGGCGACCGGTTCGACTTCCTGGCCGACTCCCCCCTGGGCGACCTCGAGCTGGCGCCGCTCAACCCCGAGCTGGGTCAGTACTTCGGGACCACCGACGGGGTGCTGGTGATCGGGGCGCCGAAGGATGGTACGCTGGGACTCAAAGGGGGGGACGTGGTGCAGGCGGTGGATGGGCGGAAGCCCGCCGGGCCGTCCCATCTCCTCCGGATCTTGCGGAGCTACGACCGGGGCGAAACCTTCAAGCTGGACGTTCTGCGGAACAGGAAGCGGGAGACGGTTTTGGCCCGCCTTGGGGCGCCCGAGCGCTGACGCGAGGGGGTGTGCGCCGCCTCACAGAGGTCCAGCGCGGCGGGCGGTATATCTTCGGCCCACCCCTAGGAGGACTCTATGAGCATCCTGTGGACCTTGATCATCGGTTTGGTCGTCGGTGCTATCGCCAAGCTGTTGATGCCCGGCAAAGATCCGGGCGGCTATATCGTGACGATGCTGATTGGCGTGGCCGGAGCCCTGCTGGCGGGCTTTCTCGGCAAGCAGCTCGGCTGGTACAACAGTCCGGGCGGAGGCCCCGGCATCATCGCCTCGATCATCGGTGCGATGGTCCTGCTCCTGCTCTACCGGCTGTTCATCGGGCGTCGGGGTACGGCCGTTCCTTAAGCGCGGCGGTACGCCAGGCGGATCGGTTATTCCGCAGGGTGATGTAGGAGGGCGTGACGATCGCTGCCTCGCCCCGTCATCCTGAATACGCTGAAGGGGCCATGACTCGGATCATGGCCCCTTCGCCGTGCCCGGGGCGGTACTGGTGAGGGCTCGGCGGTCTCCCGCCGGCCTCAGGCGAGCTGGACGGTGGCCCTGGGAGGCCGCGCCGCGCCCGCGGCCCGCCCCGGATGGACCTGGCGGGCCAGCTCGCGGAACATGGTGATGTCGAGACTCTGCGCCCCGTCGCTCATGGCCTTGTCGGGATCGGGGTGCACCTCGACGATCAGCCCGCAGGCGCCGACCGCCAGTGACCCGAGGCTGAGCGGGGTCACCAGGGAGCGGACCCCCGCCGCGTGGCTCGGATCCACGATTACCGGCAGGTGGGTCCGCTCGAGCACCATCGCCACCGCGTTGAGGTCGAGGGTATGCCGGGTGGCCCGCTCGAAGGTCCGGATGCCTCGCTCGCACAGCACCACATTCGGGTTGCCCTCGGCCAGGATGTACTCGGCCGCCATCAGCCACTCGTCGATCAGCGCGCCCGCGCCGCGCTTGAGCAGGATCGGCTTGCCGCTCCGGCTGGCCGCCCGGAGCAAGGTGAAGTTCTGCATGTTGCGCGCGCCGATCTGGAGCATGTCGGCGAAGTGCCCCACCACGGCCACCTCTTCCCAGCTCAGCACCTCGGTCACGACGGGGAGCCCGGTTCGCTCCCGCGCATCGGCCAGGTAGCGGAGTCCCTTCACTCCCAGCCCCTGAAAGTCGTAGGGAGAGGTCCGCGGCTTGTAGGCGCCGCCCCGAAGCATATCGGCGCCGGCCTCGGCCACCGCGTCGGCCGTCGCCAGGATCATGGCCTCACTCTCGACCGAGCAGGGCCCGGCGATGAGCACCCGCTCCTCGCCGCCGAAGGTGATCGGTCCGACCTGAACCTTCGTGCCCTCGGGCGCGCGGCGCCGGTCGATCAGGGGGATGTCCGGCTTCTTGGTGTGGTGAGCCGGGATGGGCGGCGGCGCCGAGAGCTTGGAGCCCTCGACCCACGCCTCATAGCTCCCGAG
>JBBRGH010000129.1:0-8227 GCA_038240915.1 Gemmatimonadales bacterium
ATCGTGTAGTGGCCGCTGTTGTGGGGCCGGGGCGCCATCTCGTTCACGAACAGCCGCCCGCCGTTGCCGACGAACAGCTCGACGCCGAGCACGCCGACGTACTTCATCCGTTCGGCGACGGCGACTGCAAGCGCGCGGGCCTCAGCGGCCAGTCCCTCGGGTACCCGGGCCGGCACGACGGTGGTCTCGAGGATGCCGTCCCGGTGCCGGTTCTCGCCCACCGGAAACGCCGCCACCGCGCCGTCGGCGCCGCGGGCGACCACCACCGACAGCTCGGTCTCGAGCGCGAGCCGCTCCTCCAACACGCAGGGTACCCCGCCGAACCGCTCGAACGCGGCCCGGCCGGACGCGGCGTCGGTCACCGTCGCCTGGCCCTTGCCGTCGTAGCCGAGCCGGCTGGTCTTGAGCAGGGCCGGCCCGCGAATGGCGGCCACGGCGGCGTCGATGTCGCCGGCCGCGAGCACGGGGCGGAAGCGCGCGGTGGCGAAGCCGGCCTCGTGGAGGAACCGCTTCTCGGCGATGCGATCCTGGGCAATCGCCACCGCGCTCACCGGCGGCCGGACCATGCAGCTCCGGGCCAGGCGCTCGAGGGTGGCCGCCGGAACGTTCTCGAACTCGGTGGTGACGGCCTCGCAGGCGGTGGCCAGCTGATCGAGCGCCGCCTCGTCGGTGTAGGCGGCCAGCAGGTGCCGGTCGGCCACCTGGCCCGCGGGGCTCAGCGGGTCGGGATCGAGGACCACGACCGCATAGCCCATCGAGCGCGCCCTGAGGGTGAACATGCGGCCCAGCTGCCCGCCGCCCAGCATGCCGACCGTGGCCCCGGGAAGGATCACGCCGAGCCCGGCAGCGTGAGGTTCAGGACACGCTCCGTCTGCGCGGTGCGGAACGCGTCGAGCCGAGCGGCCAGGGCGGCGTCGGTCAGGGCCAGGATCGCCACGGCGTAGAGCCCGGCGTTGTGCGCGCCCGCCGGGCCGATGGCGAACGTGGCCACCGGCACGCCGGCCGGCATCTGCACGATCGAGAGCAGCGAGTCGAGGCCCTGGAGGTGAGCCGAGGTGACAGGCACGCCGAGCACCGGGAGGGTGGTCTTGGCCGCGAGCATGCCGGGCAGGTGGGCGGCGCCGCCCGCGCCGGCGATGATGCAGCGAAGCCCGCGGCCCCGCGCCTCCTCGGCGTAGCGGAACAGCAGGTCCGGGGTCCGGTGGGCGCTCACCACCCGGCTTTCGTACGGCACCGCGAGCTCCTGCAGGCGCCGGCCCGCATGCTGCATGACCTCCCAGTCGGAGTCGCTGCCCATCACGATGCCTACCAGCGGAGCGCTCATGGCGTCCTCGGAGCGGGGAAGACCGGGCGGTCCGGCCGGCCGCAATTTACGGGGGGCCCCACTAGACCGTCGCCCGAGTTCGATCCATGGTTCCCCGCGCGGCCAGGGCGGCCTGTGCCGCCGCCAGGCGGGCGATCGGGATCCGGAAGGGCGAGCAGCTCACGTAGTTAATCCCCAGCTTGTCGCAGAAGGCCACCGCGGTCGGGTCGCCGCCGTGCTCGCCGCAGATGCCGAGCTTGAGATCGGGCCGGGTGCGGCGGCCGAGTTCGCTGGCCATCTGCATCAGCTTGCCGACCCCAGGAATGTCGAGCACCTGGAAGGGATCATCCTCGATGACCCCGTGCTCGAGATAGTAGGGGAGGAAGTGACCCGCGTCGTCCCGGCTCAGGCCCCAGGTCGTCTGGGTGAGATCGTTGGTGCCGAAGGAGAAGAACTGGGCCTCGCGGGCCAGCTCATCGGCGGTGAGGGCGGCCCGCGGCAGCTCGATCATGGTGCCGAGCAGGAACGGGACGGTGATCTGCCGCTCGCGGAACACCTCCTCGGCCACCTGACGGACGATGAGGGCCTGCTTCCGGAACTCGACCACGCTGGCCGTGAGCGGGATCATCACCTCGGGCATGACCCGGCCTTTCCGCGCGGCCACGGTGCAGGCGGCCTCGAAGATGGCGCGGACCTGCATCGTGGTGATCTCGGGATAGATGATTCCCAGCCGGCAGCCGCGGAGGCCGAGCATCGGGTTCACCTCGTGCAACCGGTCGATGACCGCCTGCAGCGCCTCCACGCTCATCTTGAGCTCCCTCGCCAGGGCCGCCACCTCGCCCGGGTCCTTGGGGAGGAACTCGTGCAGGGGCGGGTCGAGCAGCCGGATGGTGACCGGGAATCCCTCCATCGCGCGGAAGATGGCCTCGAAGTCCGAGCGCTGCATCGGCAACAGCTTGGCCAGGGCCCGCTGGCGCCCGGCGGTGTCCTGCGCCACGATCATCTCCCGCATCGCGATCAGGCGGTCGCCGTCGAAGAACATGTGCTCGGTCCGGCAGAGCCCGATGCCCTCCGCGCCAAAGTCGCGGCCCCGGTGCGCGTCGGCCGGGGTGTCGGCGTTGACCCGGACGCGGAGCTGGCGGATCCGGTCGGCCCACTGCATCAGCCGGACGAAGTCGCCGCTCAGCTCCGGGGTCCGGAGCGCGGCCTGGCCGGCAAACACCTTGCCGGTGCTGCCGTCCACCGTGATCCAGTCGCCCGGCATCAGCTTCCGCCCGTTGACGGCCACCTGGCCCGCCCGCTCGTCCACCTGCAGATCCTGCGCGCCCACCACGCACGGCTTGCCCATGCCGCGGGCCACCACCGCCGCGTGCGAGGTCATCCCGCCCCGCGCGGTCAGCACCGCCTTGGCCATCACCATGCCGTGGAAGTCCTCGGGCGAGGTTTCCCGCCGCACCAGGATGACCGCCTGGCCCGAGCGTCCGAGCTTCTCGGCGTGGTCGGCGTCGAACACCACCGTGCCGCAGGCCGCGCCGGGCGAGGCGGGCAGGCCGGTGGTGAGCAGGTCGAGCTGGCTGTGCGGGTCGATGGTCGGGTGGAGCAGCTGGTTGAGATCGTGGGGCGGGATCCGGGCAACCGCCTCCTCCTCGGAGATCAGCTCATCGTCCACCATCTCGCAGGCGATCCGGACCGCGGCGGGGCCCGAGCGCTGGCCCCGCCGCGTCTGCAGCATGTAGAGCGTGCCGCGCTCGATGGTGAACTCCATGTCCTGCACGTCGCGGAAGTGGCGCTCGAGCGTGCGCGCCACCCGCTCCAGCTCCTGGTAGGAGGCCGGGAGGCTGTCCTTGAGGGTGCCGATCGGAAGCGGCGTCCGACTGCCCGACACCACGTCCTCCCCCTGAGCGTTGAGCAGGTATTCACCGTAGAGCATCCGCTCGCCGGTGGAGGGATCCCGGCTGAAGGCAACGCCCGTGCCCGAGCCCTCGCCCAGGTTGCCGAACACCATCGCCACCACGTTGACCGCCGTCCCCATGCCGTCGGGGATGTCATGCAGCTTCCGGTAGTCGATCGCGCGGCGGGTGTTCCAGCTCTCGAACACCGCAGCGATGGCGCCCCAGAGCTGGTCGAGTGGATCGGTGGGGAAGTCGCGGCCCGACAAGTGGCGGACGTGTTCCTTGAACCGCTGCACCACCGACTGCATCTCGGCCACCGGCAGATCGATATCCCGCTCCACCTGACAGCGCTGCCGGTGCTCCTCGATGATGTGCTCGAAGCCCTTCCGCGGCAGCTCGAAGACCACGCTGCCGTACATCTGGACGAACCGGCGGTACGAGTCCCAGGCGAACTGGGCATTCCTGCTCTGCCGGGTCAGGCCCTCGACCGTGACGTCGTTGAGCCCCAGGTTGAGGATCGTCTCCATCATCCCCGGCATCGAAACCGCCGCGCCCGAGCGCACGCTCACTAGCAGCGGGTTGTCGCCGTCGCCGAAGTGCTTGCCGGTGGCGGCCTCGACCCGGTGGAGGGCGTTCTCGACCTGGGTCTGGAGCCGCTTGGGAAACTGATGGCTGTCGAGGTAGCTGAGGCAGAGACTGCTGGCGATCGTGAAGCCGGGTGGAACGGGGATCCCGAGGGTGGTCATCTCGGCGAGACCGGCGCCCTTGCCGCCGAGCACGTCCTTCATCGCGGCGGTGCCGTCCGCGCGCCCCTGTCCGAAGAAGTAGACCAGGGGCTGGGTGTAGGGGCCGCTCATGCCGGCGTCGCCACCAGCGGGGAGGCGTGCCGCAGCTGGACCAGCTCGCCCGGAATCGGCGTGGGGTACCGGCCGGAGAAGCAGGCGTGACAGTATTCGTTGCTCTCCCCGGCGGCGCGGAGCATCCCGTCGAGCGAGAGGTACCCCAGGGAATCCACCCCCAGGAACTCGCGGATCTCCTCGACCGAGTGGGTGGCCGCGATCAGTTCCTCGCGGGTTGGCGTGTCGATGCCGTAGAGGCAGGGCCCGGTGATCGGCGGCGAGCCCAGCCGGAGGTGGACCTCGCGCGCGCCCGCGGCCCGGATCATCTGCACCAGGCTCTTCGAGGTGTTGCCCCGCACCAGGCTGTCGTCCACCACCACCACCGATTTGCCCTGGATCACGTCGCGCACCGGATTGAACTTGATCTTCACCTTGGCCACCCGGTGGTTCTGGGTGGGATTGATGAAGGTTCGGCCGACGTAATGGTTCCGGATCAGGCCGTACTCGAGCTTCACGCCCGAGACTTCGGAGAAGCCCAGGGCCATGGCATTGGAGCTGTCGGGGACGCTGAACACCACCTCGCCCCGGGGCGCGGGCTGCTCGCGGGCCAGCTGCCGGCCCAGCTCCCGGCGGGCGCGGTCCACCGACTCGCCGAACACGGTGCTATCGGGCCGAGCGAAATAGACCAGCTCGAACACGCAGCGGCTCACCGGGCGCGGCGCCAGCCGCGGCAGCTCGGTGACCTTGCCGTCCTCGATCCGGATGAACTCGCCCGGCTGCAGCTCGCAGGCGATGTGGGCGCCCAGCAGGTCGAGCGCGCAAGTCTCCGACGCCACGATCATCCCGCTCCCCAGCCGGCCGAGCACCAGCGGGCGGAAGCCCCGGCTGTCCACCACCGCGTAGAGCGTGCGGCCGACCGTGATGACCAGGCTGTAGGCGCCGTCCACCTGCTCCAGGGCGTCCCGGATCTGACCCTCGACCGTCGGCGCCTTCGAGCGGGCGATCAGGTGCACCAGCACCTCGGTGTCCGAGGAGGTGGTGAAGATGGCGCCGTTCTCGACCAGGTCCCGCTTCAGCCCGGCGGCGTTGATGATGTTGCCGTTATGGGCGATGGCGAGCGGGCCGCAGCGGGTGGCCACGTTGCACGGCTGGGCGTTGGCCAGCACCGTGCTGCCGGTGGTCGAGTAGCGGGTGTGGCCCACCGCCACGTCGCCCGGGAGGGTGGCGAGGATCGATTCCTCGAAGTTCTCGCTCACCAGCCCCATGCCGCGGTGGGAGCGGGCGTCACCGGCCCGGTCGATGGCGACGATGCCCGCGCTTTCCTGTCCCCGGTGCTGCAGGGCATAGAGACCCAGGTAGGTGAGACGGGCCGCGTCAGGCAGCCCCGAGACGCCGATGATGCCGCACATGCCTTACTCCCCCGCCGAGCGATCCACGTCGGGATGCTGCATCCGCCGTGGAATCGCCGTGAAATAGGTCTGGCGCAGCGCGCCGATGCCCCACGAAAACACTCGACCGCCGGCCCGAAGTTCCAGTGCGCCGTCCGGCTCGCCGACCCGGCCCGCCGGGTGCGCGGGGACGCCATGCTCGGCCGCCAGCGCCAGCAGTGCCGGGAGGGTGCCCGGACCGGTCGAGACCACGGCGCGGGCGCCGTCCTCGCCGTAGAGCAGGCCCTCGGGGGCCACCCCGGGGGCGTAGCCGTCCAGGTCAACCGCGGCACCTCGGCCGGTCCGGGCGTAGGCACCGCCGATCGCGGCCTCGGCCAGGGCCACCAGCAGGCCGCCGTCGGCGCAGTCGTGGGCCGACGCCAGCAGGCGCCGGCGGGCGGCCGCCACCAGCAGGCGCTGGAGCCGGAGCTCGGCCTCGAGGTCCACCCGGGCAGGGCGGCCGCCGATGAAGTCCCGCACCTCGGCCCAGTAGGCCGACCCGCCGAGCTCGCCGCCAGTGGCCCCGAGGATCACGATCTCGTCGCCGGTGGCGGCGAAGTGGCTGGGGACCCGGTCGGCCACGCGTTCGAGCAGGCCCACCATGCCCACGGTCGGCGTGGGGTCCACCGCGCCGGTGGGGCTTTCGTTGTAGAAGCTGACGTTGCCGCCCGTGACCGGCGTGTCGAAGGCCAGGCAGGCGTCGGCGATACCGCGGCATGCCTCGCGGAACTGGAAGAAGACGTCCGGCTTCTCGGGATTCCCGAAGTTGAGGCAGTCGGTGATGCCCAGCGGACGGGCGCCGGTGCACGCGATGTTACGGGCCGCCTCGGCCACGGTGGCCTTGCCGCCTTCGTAGGGGTCGAGCACTACCAGGCGGTTATTGCAGTCCACGGTGACGGCGAGGCCGAACCCGGTGCCCGGCACCTGGAGCACGCCCGCGTCGCCGCCGGGACCGAGCACGGTGGACGCCTGGACGGTGGAATCGTACTGCTCGTAGACCCAGCGCTTGCTGGCGAGGCTGGGCGCGTCGAGCAGCAGCGGCAGGGCGCCGGGCAGATCGGCCCTGGCCGGGTTGGTCGGGGCCGCCGCCCGCCGGGCCCGGGCGGCCTCGCTCTCGCGTGCTTCGGGATCGTAGATGGGACAGTCCTCGACCAGCCGCTGGCCCGGAATGGCCGCGACCACCAGCCCGTGATGGCGCACCCGGTAGATCCCGTCGTCCGTCACCTGGCCGATGGGGGTGGCGCCCAGCTCCCACTTGGCGCAGACGGCTTCGATCTGGGCGATCCGGCCCGGCTCGGCCACGACCAGCATCCGCTCCTGACTCTCGCTCAGCAGGATCTCGTACGGGGTCATGCCCGGCTCGCGGGTAGGCACCAGGCCGGTGTCGATCTCTACCCCCACGCCGCCGCGGGCGGCCATCTCGGCACTCGAGCTGGTGAGTCCGGCGGCGCCCATGTCCTGGATCGCGACGATCAGGCCCGAGGTGATCAGCTCCAGGCTGGACTCGAGCAGCAGCTTCTCGGTGAACGGATCGCCCACCTGGACCTGAGGCCGGCGGGCCTCGCTCTTCTCGCTCAGCTCCTCGGAGGCGAAGCTGGCGCCGTGGATCCCGTCGCGCCCGGTGCGCGCGCCGACGCAGAGGAGCACGTTCCCGACGCCGTGCGCGGCGGCCCGGATCAGGTCGGCTTCCTTGAGGAGCCCCACGCACATGGCGTTGACCAGCGGATTCCCGGTGTAGCCCTCGGCGAACGCGACCTCGCCACCGAGCGTGGGCACGCCGACGCAGTTGCCGTAGTCGCCCACGCCGCGGACCACGCCGGCGAAGAGATACCGGTTCCGCGGATGATCCAGCGGGCCGAAGCGGAGACTATTGAGCACGGCCACCGGCCGGGCGCCCATGGTGAACACGTCGCGGAGGATGCCCCCCACGCCGGTGGCGGCGCCCTGGTAGGGCTCGACCGCCGACGGGTGGTTGTGCGACTCGATCTTGAAGGCGACGGCCCACCCCTCGGGCAGGCGGAGCACGCCGGCGTTCTCGCCCGGGCCCTGCACCACCTGCGCGCCGGTGGTGGGAAAGGTGCGCAGCACCGGCTTGGAGTGCTTGTACGAGCAGTGTTCCGACCAGAGCGCCGAGAAGACGCCCAGTTCGGTGAGCGTCGGCGTGCGGCCGAGCATCTCGACGATGCGGCCGTACTCGAGCTCGTTGAGGTTGTGCTCCCGCACGACCTCGGGCGTGACCGGGCGTTCGCCGGGGAGGGAGAAGGCCTCGGTGGCGCCCGCCGCCGCGGTGGCGCTGCTCACGATGTCTTCCGTCGCGTGGGGGTCAGGCTGGCGAAGGCATCCGACAGCACCCGGGTCAGCAGGCCGGGCCGGTCCTCGTGCGCCACCGCGTCGAGCTCGCCCGCGTCGAGCCACATGCCGCCGCAGTGCGGGCAGGTCTCGATCTGGACCCCGTGGTAGGTGCTGGTAGCCAGGTCGTAGCCGTCCTTGGGACACTTCATGAGATGGGTCAGCCGCTCGGCCTCGAGCGCGGCGGCGTCGGCCTGGGCCCGCTGCTTCCGCAGCAGTTCGGCTTCCTGTTTGACGAAGTACTCGTCCTCGTTACGGCTGGGCTTATCGGTCGTCATCAGCTGGGAACCTTGGGCGTGGAGTCGCGCGGCCGCCACGCCGCGCGGGGGGGGAAGAACCCCGCGCCATCCCGCGGGCCGAGCACGGGCGCGGCCCCCCCCGCCCGATGGGGCCTGCTCCCCCCCCCCGGACCGGCGG
>JBBRGH010000130.1:0-8180 GCA_038240915.1 Gemmatimonadales bacterium
CTCGCGCTGTCTCCGCCTGCTGCTCGAGCCGCAGGAGGAGTCAGTGGCGGCGGCGCGGGTCACCACCGCCGCCATCGAACAGGTGCTCCAGCGGGCCGGAGTGACCCGTCCGCGCCTGCTCCACGGCACCGGGGCGACCGCGTGGCCGCTCCTGAGGCACGCGATGCGCGCCGGGTATCAGGGACGGATCGGTCTCGAGGACACCTTGATGCTGCCGGACGGAGGGGTGGCGCCGGACAACGAGGCGCTCGTCGAGGCGGCGCTACGTCTACGCGAGCTTTCACCCGCGACGGGGAGGCGCGACCCGGAGGGAGGACGGAATGCCTGAGGTCAATCGGGGCGCCGCCGCCGTCGATCAGCGGAGTGAGACAGGTTGCGGGCGGCGCGTCCGACCTGGGCTCACATCGTCGAGATCTTGAAATATCTGCGGAGGTCGGGCGCGACGCTGAAGGCCAGCAGTCCCAAGGCGACGGTAACTCCGAACAGGGCGGCGCGGCGCATGGCGAGATCTCCTCTGGGTGTGCTCCCAACCTCGACACTGGGGCGGCCCCTGTCTGTGAGCCCTGACACCGGCGCTCTTGGCGGCCGCGAGGTCAGCCCCCGGCCATGGCTCCCACCACCATGAACGGCTCCGCCCCGGCCGCCACTGCGGCCGGGAGCGGCGTGTCCGGCGGATCATGCGAGAGATCCTGCTCGCAGGCGAAGAAGCGGACGAACGGCCGCCGCTCCAGCGTGGTGTGCCCGCGGATGGTGCCCCGGAGCACGGGATAGCGGGCCTCGAGCGCGTCCAGGACGGCCCGCTGGGTGGGTGGGCCGTCCACCTGAAGCTCTACTTCCTCTCCCACCCGGGCCAGCGCCCGAAGATGCTGCGGCAGCACGACCCGGATCATGGCAGCGTCTGGACCTCGACCGACAGCACCGACGGCAGATCGCGGACGATTGGCGCCCAGCTGGTGCCCGCGTCCGCCGAAGCGTAGACCTGGCCCCCGGTGGTGCCGAAGTAGATGCCGCAGGCGTCGAGCTGGTCCACCGCCATCGCGTCGCGGAGGACGTTGACGTAGCAGTCCTGCTGCGGCAGTCCCTTGGTGAGCGGCTCCCACTCCTGGCCGCCGGTCCGGCTGCGGTAGACGCGGAGCTTGCCCTCGGGCGGGAAATGGTGCGAGTCGCTGGTGATGGGAACGACGTAAACGGTGTCCGGCTCGTGCGCGTGGACGTCGATCGGGAAGCCGAAGTCGGTCGGCAGGTTGCCGCTGATCTCGTGCCACGAGTCGCCGGCGTCGTCGGTCCGCATCACGTCCCAGTGCTTCTGCATGAAGAGGACGCCGGGCCGGGAGGGGTGCATGGCGATCCGGTGGACGCAGTGACCGACCGCCGCGTTCGGATCGGGGATGCCCTGCGACTTGAGACCCTGGTTGATCGGCCGCCAGGTGGCGCCGCCGTCATCGGTGCGGAACGCGCCGGCCGCCGAGATCGCGACGTACAGTCGCTTCGGGTTGGTGGGATCGAGCACGATGGTGTGGAGGCACATGCCGCCGGCGCCCGGCTGCCAGGATGGACCGGACTGGTGCTGCCGGAGGCCGGGGAGCTCGCGCCAGCTGCGGCCACCGTCGGTCGAGCGGAAGAGGGCCGCGTCTTCGACCCCGGCGTACACGAGATCGGGATCGGTCGGCGACGGCTCGAGGTGCCACACCCGGGCGAACTGCCAGGGGTGCTGGGTGCCGTCGTACCACATGTGGGTGCCGGGCACGCCGTCGTAGGCGAACTCGTTGCCCACCGGCTCCCAGGTCTCGCCGCCGTCGTCCGACCGTTGCATCACCTGCCCGAACCAGCCACTAGTCTGGGACGCGTAGATCCGGTTCGGCTGGGCCGGGGACCCCTTGAGATGGTAGATCTCCCAGCCCGGAAAGTGGGGACCGGACACCTTCCAGCGGTCCCGTTTCCCGTCCGCCGTCAGGACGAAGGCGCCCTTCCGCGTTCCGACCAGCACCCGTACCCCGCTCATGCGACGCTCCTTTCGCTGAGTCTGGCAATTTCCCCGGGCGGGAAGGCTCCCACCATAAAGTAGTCGAACAAAGGGGCCGGAAATCGACACTTGGGGAGGGCGCGAGACTTCCACCCCCGCCCGGGCATGAAGCAGGCCTTTTGCCGCCTTGGGGGCGCCGTCGCCGTGCCGTGTTCGACGGCTCCGTGGACACGCCGTTCGTGCTATCGGTGCGCACGGTGTCCGGCACCGGCTACTTGATCCATCGGCACGGGGCGTGGCACGCGCGCAGCGGTGCCCTGCCCACGCCAGGGGGATCCGCCACCCGATCCTTGCCTGCTCGATCTCTCGTTGCCCTGTCAGGACACTACAGCCCGTTGATGTCGCGGGTCTCCAGTATCGGCCGGGCGAATCCCAGCCGGGCCACCGCGAGCATCGCCCTGCCCACCTGCGCGGTGGTCGTGACCCGGGCCCACATGATGCGCCCCCGCTCGCTGCTGTCCGTTCCGGTTCCCGAGACGTAGACGAACGTCATCGCGGGGTCGAGACGAACCAGAGTCCGCGCCACCGCCAGCGTCAGCTCATAGGTGAGCCGGGTATAGCGCTCCTCCGAGAGTCCGGCCGAGGTCACCCCGAGACAGAAGAAGCAGGCGTCGAACCCGGTGAGGTCCTGCTCGATGGCCGTGAGGTCGCCCGGATCGGGAAGTACCAGCCTTCGCAGCTTCGAGTGGGTCTGCCCGGTGGCGCGCCGACCCACCGAGTGCACCCGGAGGACGCCCGGGTCCAGCTGGCATTCGCGGAGTGCCCCTTGCCCCACCATGCCGGTCGCGCCGAAGATCAGAACGTTCATGGCTCGGAAGATATCCCGACCTCGACCTTCGACGCCCCATGCCCCTCTCGGGCCCCGTCTCACCGGCCTGCCGTACGACGCCGGCAGTTCCTTCTTCCGGGGCGCCGAGGAAGCGCCACCGCTGATGCGGCCTCACGGCGACGGTGGCGGCGAAGCTGGTGAAGGAGGTGGCGGGCGAATGATGGGCGAGGGGGCCTAGCCGGTGTACCCCAGATACCGCGCCAGGTAGGGGGCGGTGCGGCTGCCGTCGGCGCGCGCCAGCTCGTCCGGGGGGCCCTCCGCCACGAGCCGGCCGCCCTCGTCGCCCGCGCCAGGGCCGACGTCGATCAGCCAGTCGCTGCCCGCCATCACTCGGAGGTCGTGCTCCACCACGATCACCGTATTGCCGGCCTCGACCAGGCCGTCGAGTTGCGCCACCAGCCGATCGACGTCGGCCGGATGGAGGCCGGTGGTGGGCTCGTCCAGGACGTAGAGTGCGTCGCCCCGCTGCGCCCGCTGCAGCTCGGTGGCGAGCTTGATCCGCTGCGCCTCCCCGCCCGAGAGCTCGGTGGCGGGCTGGCCCAGCCGGAGGTAGCCGAGGCCGACGTCGTGGACGGCATCGAGTGCGCGCTCGAGGGCAGGCTGGCCGGCGAAAAACGTGCGCGCGTCGTCCACCGTCAGCTGCAGTACTTCGGCGATGTTCCGCTCGTGCCAGGTGATCTCCAGCGTGCGGGCGTTGTAGCGCGCGCCGTGGCAGGTGGGGCAGGGGGTGTACACGCTGGGGAGGAACAACAGCTCCACCATCACGAACCCCTCGCCCTCGCAGGTCTCGCAGCGACCCTTGGCCACGTTGAACGAGAACCGGCCCGCATCGTAGCGCCGGGCGCGCGCGGCCTTGGTCGAGGCGAACAGCTTGCGGACGTGATCGAACAGTCCGGTATACGTGGCCAGGTTGGACCGGGGCGTGCGGCCGATCGGCCGCTGGTCCACCTGTACCAGCCGGCGAATGGCCTCCATGCCCCCGCTGATCCGGCCGCCCGTCGGCTCGACTGCCTCGCGCGCCAGCGCCCCGGCATCATCCTCCTCGGCCTCGGCCTGGTGGCCCAGGTGGGCGGCGACCAGCTCGACCAGCGCCTGGCTCACCAGGCTCGACTTCCCCGAGCCGGAGACGCCGGTGACCGTGGTGAACACTCCCAGCGGGAAGGCGACGTCGAGTCCGCGAATGTTGTTCCGCCGGACGGCATCGAGGCGGAGCCACGCCGCGGGCCGGCGCGGCGCGCGGGCGGGCCGCCGGCCGTCGCCGAAGAGATACTCGCGGGTGCGGGACGGCTCGACCTCGGCCAGGCCAGCGGTGGGACCGCTGTACAGGATGCGCCCGCCGAGCACGCCGGCGGCGGGGCCCACGTCCACGATCCAGTCGGCGTGGCGTATGATGTCCACCTCGTGCTCGACCACGAACAGGGAGTTGCCCGAGGCCTTGAGCCGGTCGAGCGCCCGGAGCAGGGACTCGGTGTCGGCCGGGTGGAGACCGGCGCTCGGCTCGTCCAGCACGTAGACGACGCCGAAGAGGTTGGAGCGGACCTGGGTGGCGAGCCGGAGCCGCTGCAGCTCGCCCGGGGAGAGGGTCGGTGTGCTGCGCTCGAGCGACAGGTAGCCCAGGCCGAGGTCGAGCAGCACCGCCAGCCGGCCCTCGAGGTCCTGCGCGATCCGCTGGGCAACCAGCGCTTTCTCGGGGTGCTCGGTCGAGATCCGGATCAGCCGGGGGTCGCGCCCGGCCGCGGTGTCCCGCAGCAAGCCGGCGAGGCGCGCCATCGGCAACCGTGACATCTCGGTGATGTCGAGGCCCGCGAACGTCACCCGCAGGGCGGCGGGCATGAGCCGCTTGCCGTGGCAGACCGGGCATTCGGTCCCGACCAGGTAGCGCGCCACCCGCCTCTTCATCATCGGGCTGGCGGTCGAGGCGAAGGTGTGCAGCACGTAGCGGCGGGCGCTCGAGAACGTCCCCTGGTAATCAGGCGGCCGCTTCCGCTTGAGCGCCCGCCGCACCTCTTCCCGGTCGAACCCGGCGTAGACCGGGACGACCGGCTGCTCGTCGGTGAAGAGCAGCCAGTCCCGCGTCTTCCTCGACAGCTCGCGCCAGGGGCGGTCGATGTCGTAGCCGAGGGTGGTGACGATGTCGCGCAGGTTCTGCCCGTGCCAGGCCGGCGGCCACGCGGCGATGGCCCCGTCGCGGATGGTGCGCGTGTCGTCCGGCACCATCGACCGTTCGGTCGCCTCGTATACCCGGCCGAGGCCGTGGCAGCGGGGACAGGCCCCCTGCGGGGTGTTGGGCGAGAAATCCTCGGCGTGGAGCATGGGCTGCCGAGGCGGGTAGTCGCCAGCCCGGGAGTAGAGCATCCGCAGCAGGTTCGACAGGGTGGTGACGCTCCCGACCGAGGAACGGGTGGTCGGCGTGCCACGCTGCTGCTGCAGCGCCACCGCCGGCGGCAGCCCGTCGATCTCATCCACTTCGGGGACCGACATCTGGTCGAAGAGCCGCCGGGCGTAGGGCGACACCGACTCGAGGTAGCGGCGCTGCGCCTCCGCGTACAGCGTCCCGAAGGCGAGCGAGGACTTGCCTGAGCCGCTCACACCGGTGAAGACGACCAGGGCGTCGCGCGGGATGTCCACGTCCACGTTCTTGAGATTGTGCTCGCGGGCGCCGCGGATGCGAACGAAGCCGGGTTGAGGGGCGGTCATCCGCGCATTGTAAACGGGGATCGCCCGCCGCGCCGGACCTTTCGGCACCCACGAACGAGCGTCAGATTGGGTGCGACCCGGCGCCGGGCGTGTTTCATCCTGGAGCACTCCAGGAGGAGCGGGGCGGTGGTTGTCGAAACCGCATCACCCTGTTCGACCAGTTGACGTCACCACCTATTCACCCCCCCGATCCGGAGGAGCATCATGCGGTATCTGTGCCTGATTTACGACGACGAAAAGAAGGTCGCCACCATGCCCGAGAGCGAGTCGAACGCGTTCATGGGCGAGTACTTCGCGTTCACCGACGGGATCAAGCAGAGCGGCCATTACCGGGCCGGCGAAGCGCTGCAACCGGTCGAGACCGCCACCACGGTGCGGGTGCGGAACGGGAAAGTCGGCACCACCGACGGACCCTTCGCCGAGACCAAGGAGCAGCTGGGCGGCTTCTACATGATCGAGGCCCGCGATCTCAACGATGCCATTCAGGTGGCCGCCAAGATTCCGTCGGCCCGGATCGGCAGCGTCGAGGTCCGCCCGATCGTGGAGTTCGACCACCCCTAGCGTGACCGATCCCAACCGGGCACGCGCCGCGGTGGACGCCGTCTACCGGGCCGACTCGCGCCGCGTGCTGGCCACGCTGATCCGCCTCCTCGACGACTTCGACCTCGCCGAGGAGGCGTTGCACGACGCCTTCACCGCCGCGGTCGAGCGCTGGCCGTGCGACGGAATTCCCGCCAATCCCCGCGCCTGGCTGGTATCCACCGGGCGCTTCAAGGCGATCGACGCCATCCGGCGGCGGTCGCGCTTCGACGCCTCGCTCGGGCGGATCGCCGAGCAGCTGGACGCCGGCACGCCCGACCCGGCCGCGTGGGACGACGACCGGCTGGAGGACGACCGGCTCCGGCTGATCTTCACCTGCTGCCATCCGGCACTGCCTCCGGACGGTCAGATCGCGCTCACGCTCCGGGAGGTGTGCGGCCTCACCACCGAAGAGATCGCCCGCGCTTTTCTCACCGGGCCGCCCACGGTGGCGCAGCGGATCGTCCGGGCCAAGGCCAAGATCCGGGCGGCCGGCATTCCGTTCCAGGTGCCCGCCCGGACCGAGCTGCCCGAGCGGCTGGCAACGGTGCTGCACGTGGTTTATCTCGTCTTCAACGAGGGCTATTCGGCCTCGGCCGGCGACTCGATCACTCGGGTGGACCTCTCGACCGAGGCGATCCGGCTCGGCCGGCTGCTGGTGGAGCTGCTGCCGGCGCCGGCCGAGCCCGAGGCGATCGGCCTGCTCGCCCTGATGCAGCTGCACGAGGCCCGGCGCCCGGCGCGCACATCACCCACGGGCGAGCTGATCCTGCTCGACGAGCAGGACCGCACCCGCTGGGACCAGGCCCGGATCGCGGAGGGCGCGGCGCTGGTCGAACAGGCGCTGGTCTCGCGCCGGTTCGGGCCGTATACCCTGCAGGCGGCGATCGCGGCGGTCCATGCCGAAGCGCCGAGCCCGGGGGAGACGGACTGGCCGCAGATCGTGGGGCTGTACGACGTGCTGCTCCGGGCCGAGCCGTCGCCCATCGTGGCGCTCAACCGCGCGGCCGCGGTGGCGATGCGGGACGGACCGGCGGCCGGGCTGGCCCTGATCGACGGGATCCTCGCGTCGGGCGATCTGGCGGACTATCATCTGGCGCACTCCGCCCGGGCCGACCTGTGCCGCCGCCTGGGCCGGACGGCGGAGGCCCGCGCCTCGTACACTCGGGCGCTGGCCCTTGCACGGCAGACGCCCGAGCGGCGCTTCCTCGAGCGCCGGCTCGGCGAGGTCGCGGAGGACTGACCTTCTCCGGCGAACGTTCAACCCGGGATCCCGTGGATGGCCGACGCGCGCGGAGGCCGAGTGGCAGGAGTGGTCCTCGCCGCCGGGATGTCGTCCCGGCTGGGCAGCAACAAGCTGCTGCTCCGGCTCGATTCGGAGCCGCTGGTCCGGCGGGCCGCGCGCCTGGCGCTCGACGCGGGGCTGGGCCCGGTGGTCGTCGTCCTGGGCCACGAGGCCGAACGGGTCGCCACCGCGCTCGAGGGGCTCGCGGTCGAAGTGGTGGTCAATCCGGCGCATCGGAAGGGGATGCAGGCCTCCCTTCACCACGGCGTGGCCCGGGTGCCCGACGACTGCGCCGGCGCGGTGGTGCTGCTGGCCGACATGCCCTTCGTCACCGTGACGATGGTCGAGGCACTGGTGGCGCGGTTCCGGCAGGGAGCGGAGCCGCTGGTCGTCTCGCTCTACGGCGACATCCAGGCGCCGCCCACCCTCTACGCGCGATCGCTGCTCCCGGCCCTCGGCGGGCTCGATGTGGCCACCGGCGGTGGCGCGGAAGGCGGCCGGCAGGTGGTGGCCCGGCACCGGCACGAGGCGGCGGTGCTCCGCTGGCCGGCGTCGGCCCTGGTCGATGTGGACCGTCCGGAGGACGCGGCCCGGCTTGGCCTCCGCCCGCCTTCGCCCGAGGCCTAGCGGGGCCGGCACTTCAACGGGGGCCCGGACGGCGTACATTCGTAGATCATGGCTCCCCGCCGGGTGCTCTGGCTCGTCCCCCTCCTCCTCGCCGCGCACAATGCCGAGGAGGCCCTGTTCTTTCCTCGCTACCTTCCATT
>JBBRGH010000131.1:0-8164 GCA_038240915.1 Gemmatimonadales bacterium
TCAACGCGCTTCGGCGTCGAGGAGGACGTTGTAGAACTCATCAGCGGTGGTGGCCTCGAGCAGTTGCTGGCGCACCGTGTCTCGGCGGACCAAGCGGGCGATGCGACTCAGGATCTTGACGTGCTGGCCGGCCGACGCCTCCGGACCCACAATTAGGAACACGAGCCGCACCGGCTCGCCGTCGATGGCGTCGAACGGCACCGGGGTCGGGGTGACACCTGCCACCATCGTCAGCTCGCCCACCGCGGCGCAACGGCCGTGGGGGATGGCCACGCCGAAGCCGATGCCGGTGCTCTGCACCGCCTCGCGCTCCAGCACCGCCGCGAGGACGTCGTCGTAGGCGGCCTGCGCCAGCGCCGCCAGCTTGCGAGTGAGCACCGCGATGGCCGCCTGCCGGTCGCCGACGTCCAGCGGCACCACCACCCGGTCCGGCGAGAGCATCTCGGTCAGGAGCACGGAACGGCCTGGCGGTGCATGCGACAAACGTAACCGCCGTCCGAGGGGTCGGCAATGCAAGAACCGGGCGGGACAGGCCCGCCGGGCTGACGCTATCCGATTAGATTGCAACACGATGAGCCATCAGCCGACGACCGCGGGCCCCGCCCTCACAAGCCTGCTCGACCAGCCGCCCGGCCAGGCCAGCGCGGTGCTGGCCGCCTGGGTGGCGGAGCGGGGGCTGCCGGGCTACCGCGCCGGCCAGATCGCCCGGCGGCTGTGGCAGGCCCCGGTGGCCGCCTGGGCCGACGCGACCGAGCTTCCCGTGGCGCTCCGGACCGAGTTGACGGCGGCCTTCCCCCTGCCCCGCCTGGCGGCCGAGGTGGAGCAGGTTTCCGCCGACGGCACCAGGAAGTTCCTCTGGCGGCTGGCCGACGGCGAGGCCATCGAGTCGGTGCTCATCCCGTCGGGTGGGCGGCGCACCCTCTGCATCAGCTCCCAGGCCGGCTGTGCCCTCAAGTGCGCCTTCTGCGCCACCGGCCGCATGGGCTATCGCCGGAACCTGTCGGCCTTCGAGATCGCCGGCCAGATCCGGGAGATCATCCTCCGCGATCCCGCCGCCGCCCCCACCAACGTCGTCTTCATGGGCATGGGGGAGCCGTTGCTCAACTGGCCGGCGGTGGACACCGCGCTGACGGTGCTCAACTCGCCCGAGGGGTTCGGCATCGGCGCCCGGCACATCACGGTCTCCACCGTGGGAATCCTGCCCGGCATGACCGCGTTCGCGCGGCGCCCGGAGCAGTTCCGGCTCGCCATCTCGCTCCATGCGCCGACCTCGGCCCAGCGGCTCGGCATCATGCCGATCGAGAAGAAGTACGACCTCGAGGCGGTACTGACCGCCGCGGCGGCATTCCGGAAGCGGGTGACGTTCGAGTACGTGATGATCGCCGGGACCAACGACAGCGACGCCGACGCCGACCAGCTGGCCCGGCTGGCCCGGCGGCTGGGGGCCCTGGTCAATATCCTCCCCCTCCACCCGGGTGGCGCGCTCGACCTGACGCCCACCGGGGGCGACCGGATCCGCGCCTTCGCGACACGGCTCAGAAATCAGGGCATCGAGGCGACGGTGCGGCGAAGCCGCGGGCTGGACATCGACGCGGCGTGCGGGCAGTTGCGGGTGAAGGCGGACGCGGGGAGCAAGGTGCGCGGAAGCAGCCCGGCGCGGGGACGCGCCGTCAGCCCGTCGCCCCGAACCCGGTCGCGATACAGTTGATCGACAGCAGCAGCGCCGAGAGCAGCTCCTCCTGGGACTTGTCGCTGCCGCTGTCGCGGAACCGGCGCAGCAGCTCGATCTGCTGGCGCGAGATCTGGTTCAGGATCGGCAGCCGGCGCGCCAGCTTGCGGCGGAAGCGGGGAAACCGCTCCGCCAGCGCGCCGCCGCCGCTGATCCGGAGCACCGCCTCGACGGTCCGGTGGAATTCCTCCTCGATCAGCGGGAATACCGCCGCCCGCACCCGCTCGTCCGGTACCAGCTCGGCATACTCCCGCGCCATGGCCAGATCCACGTAGGACAGCGTCTTCTCGACCTCGTCCACGACCAGGCGGAACAGGCGCGAATCGGCGAACATGCGCTGGATGAGCGCCGTCCCCCGCTGGCCCCGGACCTGAAGAAATGTCAGCACGCCGCTGCCGACGCCGAACCAGCCGGGCACGAAGTGACGGTTCTGGGACCAGGCAAAGACCCAGGGAATCGCCCGGAGGTCGCCGAGGGACCGGGCGCCGAACCGCCGGGCCGGCCGGGAGCCGAGGTTGAGGAGCGAGATCTCCTCCAGCGGGCTGGCGACCTGGTAATAGGACAGCAGGTCGGGATGGTCCACCAGCTTCCGGTAGGCCGCCTGGGCCGCGCCCGAGAGCGCCTCCATGGCCTCGTCGAACTCGGCGGTGGGCGCCAGGGCTTCCTCCCGCTCCGACTTGATCGTGTGCTCCACGACGCTCGCGGCGAGCAGCTCGATCTGGTACTGGGCGGTGCCCCGGTTGGCGTACTTGAAGGACACCACCTCGCCCTGCTCGGTGATCCGCATCCGGCCCTGGATCGAGCCCGCCGGCTGGGCCGCGATGGCCCGGCCCGTCGGCGCCCCGCCCCGGCTGACCGAGCCTCCGCGGCCGTGGAAGAAGGCGATCGGCACCCCCAGCTCCTTCCCCACCCGGGTCAGCTTGATCTGCGCCTTGTACAGCTCCCAGTTGGACGTCAGAAACCCGCCGTCCTTGTTCGAATCCGAATATCCGATCATCACCTCCTGCACCCCACCCTGCGCCCGCACGCTGCGTTTGACCAGTGGCACCGCCAGCAGCTCGCGCATGATGGCCGGCGCCCGCTGAAGATCCTCGATGGTCTCGAACAGGGGCACGATCGGGAGGGTGCAGCTATCGACGCCGGCGCTGTCGGCGAACAACCCGCCGTGCTTGGCGAGCAGGTAGGCGCCGAGCACATCGCTCACGCTCCGGGTCATGCTGAGCACAAAGGCGCCGAAGGCTTCCCGGTCGATCTCCTCCCGCAGCCGCCGCACCAGCCGGAACATGCCGAACGTCTCGGCGAACTCCTCGGCCGGCACCGGCGGTTCGGCGCCCGCCGCCAGCGGCCGCGCCAGCTCCGCGCCCAGCCATGCGCGCCACCGCTCCGAGCCGGGCTCCGGCGCCGGGCCCGCCTGGCCGCCCAGCCGCCAGAGGTCCGCCAGCGCCGCATTGAGCTTGGTGGTGTTCTCGCGGACATCGAGCCGGACCGTGCTGAAGCGGAACGATTCGACCTCGCGCCGGACCGGCCGAACGAAGGCCGCCGCCAGCTCGGGCCGGCCGTCCTGCACCAACTCGTCCTCGATCAGCTTGAGATCGGCCAGCAGCGCGTCGGCCGAGGCGTAGCCGGCGGGATCGGGCCGGGTGTCGCCCTGCTCGGTCCGCTCGATCATGAACTGGATCCGGCGGAGCGAGCAGCCGAGGAACTGGCGGAACACCTCGCC
This sequence comes from Gemmatimonadales bacterium, assembly GCA_038240915.1. GTDB lineage: Bacteria > Gemmatimonadota > Gemmatimonadetes > Gemmatimonadales > GWC2-71-9 > CAVVWJ01. The sequence goes on from JBBRGH010000131.1 coordinate 3,450, forward strand.
CGGGTTCCGGGTGGCGATCTCCTCCGCCTGGCCGGTCGCGGCCAGCTCCCGCCCCAGCGCCGCGCGGAACTTGTCGGAGACCGGCACCGCCTTCTCGGTGATGCTGAGCGCCCGCACCAGCTCGTCGATCCGCCGGCGATAGCGGCGGAGCCCGGTCAGCCGGTTCTCCAGCAGGGTGCTGTGGGTGACGTCGTTGGTGACGAAGGGATTGCCGTCGCGGTCGCCGCCGATCCAGGAGCCGAACTGGAAGAACGAGGGCACGTCCCAGCGCTCGCCGGGATAGTACTGGGCCAGCACCCGCTCGACCTTGTCGAGCAGATCGGGCACCGCCTCGAACAGGGTCTCGTTGAAGAAGTGGAGGCCCCAGAAGACCTCCTGCGGGACGGTCGGCTTCTGCAGCCGGAGCTCGCCGGTGAGCCAGAGCAGCTCGATCTCGTTCCGGAGCCCGTCGATCAGGCTCTGGCGCTCGCGCGGGGTCCAGCGGGGCGACTCGAGGTCCACCAGCCGGCGATAGATGCGGCGGTGCTTCTCGAGCACCGTGACCCGCTTGGCTTCGGTGGGATGGGCGGTGATGACCGGGCGGACACGGAGGCGCTCGAGCAGCACCCGGAGCTCGGCCGCGGGGACCTTGGCCGCCGCGGCATCGGCCAGCACCTGGGCGAAGGTGCCGCGTACCTGCTGGTAGCCCCGTTCGGCCTCGATCTGGCGGCGGCGGCGCATGGCCGCGTTCTGCTCGGCGAGGCTGAGGAGCTGAAACCAGATGCCCTGGACCTGAAGGGTCCGGGCCAGCAGCTCGGCGCTCAGATCGTGCGGCGGCAGCTCGCCCCGCAGCACCGGCTCGACCTCCGGCGCACGCTGCCGGACCAGCGAGAGCATCAGCTCGCTCAGGAGCTCGACGACCTCGTTGGCGTAGTGGGCCGCGCTGGCGGCCACCGGATCGGGCGACTCGGGCAGCTCGGTGGCGGCAAACGGCTCCAGCGCCACGTGGCTCACACCACGCGATCCCGGAGCGGCTTTCCGCTGAAGAAGAGCTCGAGGTTCTCGAACGCCCGCATGCCCATGGCCACCCGGGTCTCGCGGGTGGCACTCCCCAGGTGCGGGAGGAGCACCACGTTCTCCATCGCCGTAAGCGCCGGGGTGACCTGCGGCTCCTTCTCGAACACGTCGAGCCCGGCGCCCGCCAGCCGCCGGGCCGCGAGCGCCGCGACCAACGCCGCCTCGTCCACCACGTCGCCGCGGGCGGTATTGATCAGCAGCGCGTCGGGCCGCATCAGGGCCAGGCGCTCGCGGTTCATCAGGTGCCGGGTTTCCGGCGTGGCAGGACAGTGGAGCGAGACGAAATCCGCCTCGCGCAGCACCGCCTCCAGGCTGTCGCGCGGCTCGGCCCCGAGGGCGCGGGCGATCTCGGGCGCCGGCGGAAACGGATCGTGGAAGATCACCTTCATCCCGAAGCCGTGATGCGCCCGCTGGGCCACCGCTCGCGCGATCCGTCCCATCCCGATCAGACCGAGCGTCTTGCCGGTGACGTGGGTGCCGAGCATGTGGGTGGGCCGCCAGCCGGTCCACTGGCCGGCCCGGAGGTGCCGCTCGCCCTCGCCGGTCCGGCGCGCGGTCATCAGCAGCAGGGTGAGCGCCAGATCGGCGGTCGCGTCGGTGAGCACGTCCGGCGTGTTGGAGACGGACAGGCCCTGGGCCTTGGCGGCCTCGACGTCGATGTTGTTGAAGCCGACGCCGAAGTTGGCGATCAGCGCGGCCCGCCACGGCGCGGCCGACAGCACGTCGGCAGTCACCTTGTCGGTCACGGTGGTGAGCAGGGCATCGGCGCTCCGGAGCGCCTCCTTGAGTCCGTCGGCGGTGAGCGGCCGGTCCTCGGGATTGAGCCGGGCATCGAACGTCCGGCTGAGGGCGTCGTGCACCGGCTCGGGCAGCCGGCGGGTGACCACCACGACCGGACGGGCGGTCACCGGGCGACCGCCACGCGCTTGGACATGCCGCCGAGCACCGTGGCGGTGACGCTGCCGAGGTCCGCCGGACTCGAGACCACCGTCAGCCCCGCCTCGCGCATGATCTCCACCTTCTCGGCCGCGCTCTCGCCGAAGGCGCGGATGATGGCGCCGGCGTGGCCCATCCGGCGGCCCTTGGGGGCCGTGAGGCCGGCCACGTAGCCGATCACCGGCTTCCGCATGTTCGCCTTGGCATGGAGCGCCGCTTCGGCCTCCTGCGGGCCGCCGATCTCGCCGATCATCATGACCGCCTCGGTTTCGGGATCCTCCTCGAACCGCTGCAGGATGTCCACGAACGAGCTCCCGTTGATCGGATCGCCGCCGATGCCCACGCTGGTGGTGATCCCGATGCCCAGCGCCTTCATCTGCGAGGCCGCCTCGTAGCCGAGCGTCCCCGACCGGGTCACCAGGCCGACTGTGCCCCGCTGGTAGATCTGGGCCGGCATGATCCCCAGCATCGCCTTGCCCGGGCTGATGATCCCGGCGCAGTTGGGGCCGATGACGGTGGACCGCTTCTCCTTGGGATACCGGCGCAGGTAGCGCTTGACCATCATCATGTCCTGCGCCGGGATGCCGTCGGTGATGGCGCAGATGAGCCGGATCCCGGCGTCGGCCGCCTCCATGATCGAGTCGGCGCAGAAGGCCGCCGGCACGAAGATGATCGTGGCCTCGGCGCCGGCCTCCTTCACCGCCTCCTTGACCGTGTTGAACACGGGCAGGTCGAGGTGCTGCTTACCGCCTTTGCCGGGGGTGACGCCGCCGACCAGATTGGTGCCGTAGGCCCTCATCTCCTTGCCGTGGAACGAGCCCTTGTCCCCGGTGAAGCCCTGGATGATGACGGGCGTCCGTTCGTCGATCAGGATGCTCATGGCTTTCCGTTCCCAGCCGTGCTGCCGGAGGCCTTGAGGGCGGCTACGACCTTTGCGGCCGCCTCGGTGAGGGTATCGGCGGTGACCAGGTCGAGCCCGCTCTCCTGGAGGATCTTGCGCCCCTCTTCGACGTTGGTGCCCGCCAGCCGGACCACCAGCGGTACCGACGGCTTGAGCTCCTTGACCGCGTGGACCACCCCCTGCGCCACCCAGTCGCACCGGTTGATACCGGCGAAGATGTTGACCAGGATCGCCTTCACCTTGGGATCGGCGAGGACCAGCCGGAAGGCGTTGCAGACCTTCTCGGGCGAGGCGCCGCCGCCGACGTCGAGGAAGTTGGCCGGCGAGCTGCCCGCGTGCTTGATGAGGTCCATCGTCCCCATGGCCAGGCCGGCGCCGTTGACGATGCAGCCGATCTCGCCGTCGAGCGCGACGTAGTTGATGCCGTACTCGGCCGCCTGCGACTCCCGGGGATCCTCCTCGGCGTAGTCGCGCAGCTCGCTCACGTTGGGCCGGCGGAAGAGGGCGTTGTCGTCGAAGGTCATCTTGCAGTCGAGCGCCAGCAGCTGGCCGTCCGTGGTGGCCACCAGGGGATTGATCTCCACCATGGTGGCGTCGAGGTCGCGGAAGGCGCGGTAGCAGCCCAGCAGCGTGGTCACCGCCCGGGTCACCTGGGCCGGGTCGAGGCCGAGCGCGAAGGCGATTTCCCGGGCCTGGAAGGCGGTGAGGCCGACAGCCGGCTCCACGGTCGAGCGGATGATCGCCTCGGGCGAGCGCTCGGAGATCTCCTCGATCTCCATGCCGCCCTGGGCCGAGGCCACGATCATCACCCGCTCGCTCTTCCGGTCGAGCACGAACCCGAGATAGATCTCCCGCTCGATCGGGACCGCCGCCTCCACGTACAGCCGGTGCACGGTGCGGCCTTCGGGACCGGTCTGGTGGGTGACGAGCCGTTTGCCCAGCAGCGCCTTCGAGGCGGTCCGCACTTCGTCCTCGTTGGAGCAGAGCTTGATCCCGCCGGCCTTGCCGCGCGCGCCGGAGTGGATCTGCGCCTTGACCGCCCAGCGGGCACCGCCGATCTCCGACGCCCGGTAGACGGCCTGCTCCGGGCTGTAGGCCACCCCGCCCCGCGGGATGGCCACGCCGAATCCGGCGAGCAGTTCCTTGGCCTGATATTCGTGGATGTCCACGCTCGTCCTCCGTCGCCCTGCGTGAGGCCTGCGGTTGGGTGGGTGAGGCGGCAATCGGCGCTAGCGCGCTCCGGCCGGCGTGGTCCCGCCCTGCTGCTCGATCGCCGCGGCCGTGTTGACCACGTTCTGCGCCATCCGGGCCGAGGCCGCGTCGATCATCCGGCCGTCGAGCTGGGCGGCGCCCTTGCCCTCGCGCGCCGCCTCCTCCAGCGCCATCAAAATGCGCTTGGCCCGGTCCACCTCCGCCGGCGGCGGGGAGAAGACCTCGTTTGCGAGCGCGATCTGCGACGGATGGATGGCCCACTTGCCTTCGATCCCGAGCGCCGCGCCCCGCCGGGCCCCCAGCCGGTAGCCGTCCGGATCCTTGAAATCGCCGAAGGGGCCGTCGATCGGGCGGAGGCCGTAGGCCCGGCAGGCCACGATCATGCGCGACAGCGCCGCGTGCCACTGGTCGCCCGGGTAGTCCGGGTTGAGCCCGCCGATCACCACGGTCCGGGCCCGGCAGCTGGCGGCGTAATCGGCCACGCCGAAGTGCATGGCCTCGAGCCGCCGGCTCGACTGGGCGATGGCCTCGACGTTGGCCATCCCGAGCGCGGTCTCGATCAGTACGTCGATGCCGATCCGGTGCGGGATTCCCTTGGCTTCCTCGATCT
>JBBRGH010000132.1:0-8146 GCA_038240915.1 Gemmatimonadales bacterium
TGAGGCCGGCATCCCTAGCTTCTTTCCCGTGTTCTACATCATCCACTGGATCGAACAGCGCGGCGTCGGGACCTACTACGTCGGCTGGGTGTGCGTCTGAGCTTCGGGCGGGCGCAGCTGGTCGGCTTGGTCGCCATCGCCCTGGCCGCCGCCGGCCTCCTCGTTGCGCCCAGCACCGGCCACCGCCAGCCCCAGTCCCCCACCTCTGCCGGCACCGACTCCACCCTCCCCATCCTCGAGGCCGTGCTGGCCCGCGACGGCCTCGCCGCCGCGCTCGATTCCCTTGATCGCCGGGCCGCCCGCGACAGCGCCCTCCTTCGGAACGGCCATCAGATAGCCCACACCCTCGGCCGCGATGCCGTGGCCCGCGCCGGTGGCGATGCCTCCGTCATCCGTATGTGCCGCCCGAGCTTGGCCTCCGGCTGCTATCACGGCGTCGTGGAGGCGGCGGTCGGGACCGGTAGACGGGTGGACATGCCGAAGCTGGAGCGCCTCTGCCTCGGCATGGACGGCCCCGGCGGACCCGCGCCGGCTTTTGAGTGCCTCCGCGGTGTGGGTCACGGCGTGCTGGGGACCGTCGGCCACGACGTCGCGGCCGCGCTGGCCTACTGCGAAGAGTTGTCAGCCCCCCGGCGAGCGGCCTCCTGTCGCTCAGGCGCGTTCATGGAGGCGATCACCGGCGCCATGGGACCGCCGATGACCCACGACATGCACGCCGCCGCCCCGGGTGGAGCACGCGGCCACATCCCGCCGTTCACCATCAACGCCGCCGACACCGCGTACGTCCGTCTCTGCCGGAAGGCGGCCGAGCTGGAGGTGGCGACGGTGCGGCCGTGAGCGAGGGGACCCCGCCCGGCGACGGCCAGGACTGCACCGTCTCCACGCTCACCGCCAACCTGCTCGTCCTCGTCTCCGCCGGCCCCATCGCCGCCCTCCTCGGCGGGCTCTACGCCCTCCGCTGGGGCGCCCCCGCCCTGGCCCACGGCGTCTGGTCCCTGCTCGACCCCTGGGTCTTCCTCGCCACCGTCATTCCCGGCATCCTGGCCCACGAGCTGATTCACGCGCTGGCCTGGGCCCGCGCCGCCCGGCGGCCGTTTCGCGACATCCAGATCGGGATCCAGTGGCGGGCGGTCTCGCCCTACGCCCACCCGAAGGAGCCGATGCTGGTGGGGCCCTACCGGATCGGCGCCCTGATGCCCGCCGTGTGCCTCGGGTTCCTGCCGGCGGGTCTGGGGATACTGACGGGGTGGTCGCTGCTGATGGCCTGGAGCCTGGTGTTTGTGCTCGCCGCCGGCGGGGACTTCGTGGTGCTGTGGCTGATCCGGAGCGTGCCCGCCGACCGTCTGGTCGAGGACCACCCGACCCGGGCGGGGTGCCGGGTGTTGGAGCCCCGTCCAGCGCCGCTCGCGCCGGGCAGCACCGGCTAGACGGACACCGCGGAGCGGCGGAAGCAGGTCCCGGCCACCGGGATGAGCAATCCCGTGACGCCCGCGACGGGCACCGCGAGGCGCCCGCGCGCCATCGCCACGTCCTCAACGGCCATCATCGCCCTCACGCGGTACATCGTGCCGCTCGCGCGGAGCATCGGGCCGCTCGCGCGGGGCATCAGGCCGCCCGTGCGCGGTATCATGCAGCTCCCGACCGGCGTCGACTGTCCCACGCGGAGGCTCGGCGCGCTTGTGCAGGACATTACCGAGCCCTCGCACGACATCAGCCCGGCCGCGCAGGGCATGACCAGGCCCGCACAAGGGATCGCGACGCCCGCGCGCGGCATCAGTGCCGCCGCGCGCTGCCTCGAGCCCGCCGCACCGGGCGCGAGCGCGCTCGCGCGGACCTCATCGCGCCCTTCAGAGCGGTTTCCCGCCCCCTACATCATCCCCCGCATCCCCCCGAACTGCGCCCCCACCATCCCCACCACCACGAACAGCACCACCTCGACCACCACCACCAGCACCGTGTACCCCACCGCCCGGTCCTTCGGCGCCTTCATCAGCACCGGCAGCCCCAGGTACAGCAGGTAGAAGCTGTACAGCCCCAGGATCGCCAGCATCCGGAGCCCCGGCAGGATCGCGAAGATGCCGCAGACCCAGCTCGCCGTCGCCGAGTAGGCCGCCACCTTGAGCGCCTGGATCGGACTCTTGGTGCCCCCGAACGTCGGCGCCAGCGCGTCGATGATGAGCGAGGTCACGTACACCATCACCAGCGTCAGCACGTAGGTCACGATCGCGCTGGTGAGCGCCGCCCCGATCGGCGTCCGGTAGACCGTCCCGCTGAACGGCACCCGGATCCCGAACACCGAGTAGCCGATCACCGACGCGATCGGCCCGATCGCCGCCAGCGGCATGATGTAGCCCTGGTACAGGGCGCTCGGCGTGGTGGTCTCGCCGTCGATGACCGCCCACTCGGCCTGGGGGCTGAGCAGGATGCGCTTGACGCGGTCGATCAGGTTCATCGGACACTCCATGAGGAAGGGTCTGCCGGTGGGATGCTGATATACTGCGCCGGGATCGGCCCGCCGTCCAGATCGCCGGCGGCCATCCGCCGACCCCCGCGGCCAGGCCCCGGACGCCGGTGCCGGGCCCCGTCCTGGGGAAACCCCGGCCGCTCGCCGGCCGTACGGAACCGGACCGCTCGCCCGACGCGCTCACTTCCCCGGAGACCACCCTGGTGCCCCGTCCTTCCTCGCCGGTCCGGCTGGCCCTGGCCGCGCTGCTGCCTTGCCTCTCCGCCTGCGGCTCGTCGTCCGCCGCGCCCGGCGCCCCGTCGCCCGCCGCCGCCGGCGCCTCGGCCACCACCGCCGCCATCACCCCCGCCGACCTCCGCCTCCGCCTCGGGATCTTCGCCGACGACTCGATGCAGGGCCGCGGGGCCGGCACCGTCGGCAACGCCAAGGGCACCGACTACATCGCCGCCGAGGCGAAGCGGCTGGGTCTGCGACCGGCCGGCGACGGCGGCTCCTACTTCCAGATCATCCCGCTGGTGAAGCGGACCCTGGCCCCCGACGCCTCTCTCAGTGCGGGCGATGCGGCCTTCGCCCCAGGCACCGACTTCATCCCCCGCGACCAGGGCCGGGCCACCCGCCTCATCGACGGCGTGCCGGTGGTGGACGGCGGCGTCTACGGCGACAGCGCCCACCCCGCCCTCCCGGCCGAGCAGGCGGCCGGCAAGCTGGTGGTGATCCGGGTGGTGCCCCAGCCCGACGGCTCGCCCGCCGGCACGGTCGCCCGCGCCGTGGTGACGGCGCGCTTCCCCTCGGCTGCCGGCATCGCGGTGGCGACGCTCGACGCCCTCGACGCGCCCGAGCGCCGCGACCTCCAGGTGGCGAGCGCCCAGCTCTCCCAGGGCGCGGCCCCCGAGCACCCGGCCTTCTTCTACACCACCGGCCGCCTGGCCGACGCGCTGATCGCGACCGGGACCGTGCACGGCAGCGTGGCCTTCGCCGATTCACCGCCCGAGGCGCCGGCCCGGAACGTGGTGGCCATTCTGCCCGGCAGCGACCCGTCGCTCGCGGGCGAGTACGTCGCCGTCGGCGCCCACAACGACCATCTGCCTGTGGCCGTGGTCCCGGCCGAGCACGACTCGGTCCGCGCCGTCAACGCGGTGATGCGGCCGCAGGGCGCCGACAACTCGCCCGGTGCTCCCACGGCCGCCCAGCAGGCCCGGATCCGCGTCATCCTCGACAGCCTCAGGAAGATCCGTCCGCCCCACGCCGACTCGATCTACAACGGGGCCGACGACGACGGCAGCGGCTCGGTCTCGGTGCTCGAGATCGCGGAGGCAATGGCGCGGACGCCCGCCTCCGAGCGGCCCAGGCGCTCGATCCTCTTCGTCTGGCACACCGCCGAGGAGCTGAGCCTGCTCGGCTCCGACTGGTTCACCCGCCATCCCACGGTGCCGCGCGACTCGATCGTGGCCCAGCTCAACATCGACATGATCGGCCGCGGCGACCCGGCCGACCTGCCCGAGGGCGGCCCCGGCTACCTCCGGGTGATCGGCTCGCGCCGGCTCTCGACCGAGCTGGGCGACCTGGCCGAGCAGGTCAACACGGGGGGGAAGTTCGGCTTCACCTACGACTACCGCTGGGACGCCAACGGGCACCCGGACAACATGTACTGCCGGAGCGACCACTACATGTACGCCCGGTTCGGGATCCCGATCGCCTTCTTCACCACCGGCAACCACCGCGACTACCACCAGCTCACCGACGAGGTGCAGTACATCAATTTCGACAAGATGGCCGCGGTGTCGCGGCTGATCGAGGCGCTGACGGCGCGGGTGGCGGATCTGGATCACCGGGTGGTGGTGGACCAGCCGAAGCCGGATCCGGAGGGCACCTGCAGGCAGTAGGGAATCGTCCCGGGTCCGCCTGAGCGGAGCGAGGGGGCGTGGCGCCGCACAACGCCCCCGACCGCTCAACTCGCCGCTCGCCCTCCTCAGCCACCGCCGGGTAGCCCCTTCGCCCGCCTCGCGTTATCCTCAGGCCCGTCCGCGGCCCGCCCCTTGCCCCTGAGGCCCGGCTGGACCCGGACGCACCCAGCCGCGCGCCCGCACCGCCAACGAGAGGGACCCGTGACCGAGCCTGGCGCCGCCGACCACTACGAAGTGCTCCAGATCTCGCCCCGGGCCGACCAGGACACCATCCAGCGGGTGTTCCGGCACCTGGCCAAGCGCTTCCATCCCGACAACACCGAGAGCGGCAACGCGGTCCGGTTCCGGGAGCTGGTGGACGCCTTCGAGGTGCTGTCGGATCCGGCCCGCCGGGCCCAGTACGACGTCCAGCACAGCGAGCGGACCGCGCGGGCCTGGCGCATCTTCGACCAGGACTCGGCGCTGGACGACGTCGAGACCGACCGCCGGATCCGCTCGTCGCTGCTCTCGATTCTCTACACCGCCCGCCGGGCCGACTCCGAGCGCCCGGGCATGGGCGAGGTGGACCTGGAGCGGATGGTGGGCTGCCCCGAGACCCACATGCGCTTCCACGTCTGGTATCTCAAGGAGAACGGGCTGGTCAAGCGGATGGACAACGGGCTGATCGCGATTACCTCGGCGGGCGTGGACGCGGTGCTCGAGTCCGGCGGGCCGGTCCGGCCCCACGTGCGGCTGCTCGATTCGGGCGATGAGCCGGCGCAGGCAGCGGGCTGACCCGCGGGCGACGCAGCCTCACCCCTGCACGCGACGACGGGGGCATGCCCGAAAGCATGCCCCCGTCGATGTACCCGGAGTGATCCGGGAGGTCGCCTGCCTTAGCTGGCCGGCTCCCTCGCCACGTCATCCTCGATCTTGATCAGGTCAAGTTTCCCGGCCCGGCCGCTCAGCACAAAGGTGTAGGTCTTGCCACCCTCAAGCTTCACGTTGCCCAGCTTGGCCAGGATGTTCTTGCCGTTGTCCGGCCGGACCTCGAGCGTGCCGGTCATCGGGTCGAACTCGTCCCAGCCCGCCTCGCTCTTGAAGTTCACGCCGTCGAACAGGGCGTCCTCGCGGCCGGTGATGATCAGGTCCACGTCGGTATCGCTGGGAACGCCGTTGATGAAGCGGACCCGCGCCTTGTTAGCGTCCACCGGCTTGAGCTCGTCATCCAGCACCCGGAGGTTCCGCTTGTCCGCGCCGCCCTGGTCGGGCAGGGCCACGATGGTGTAGTGGCCGCCGTCCTTCAGGTTCTCCCGGTTCTGCGCCAGCGCCTTGCCCTCGGCCGACGACTTGATCTGGAAGTTGAACATGTTATCCGGGATTTCCCGGTACGGCGTCGCCTTCTGGTAGGCCACGCCCGAGAACGCGGCGCTGTCGCCCGCCCAGATGCTGACCGGCGCCCCGCCCGGGATGGCGTTCACCACCCGGACCAGCGCCATGTCCCGCTTTTCGATCGTCTCGGCCGCCGGTGCGGTAGACGTCTTGCCGTCCGACTTCGACGTCACGGCGCCCGTCTCGCGGGACTCGTTGCAGGCCGCCGTGAGGAGCACGGCTCCGCCCGCCAGCATTCCCGCGCAAATCCCTTTGAGCTTCCGCATATCCGTCATGCCAACCTCGTGGTTTCGAGTCGCCTGCCAGTCGTAGCGCGCCAGGAAGGTCCCGCGCGCACGAGAGGATAGCCCCGGCGGTGGGGTCGGGCTGTGAGCCCCGTCATCATGTGCGCCAGGTCACCGGGCCCGGGGAACGGAGGTGTGTCGCACCCGTCCCCCATCGGACGTACCTTATTCCCCTGGTCCGTAGCCGACGCCGATCCAAGGAGGAACCCATGTCCCGCACCTTCTTCCTGTCCCTGGCGCTCCTGTCCACCGCGGCCTGCGGCTCCGGCCATCTGGTGCCGAGGGACAGCCAGCCCGCCCCCTCGTCGGCCGCTCCTCCGGTCGCATCCCCCGGTCCCGTGTCCGACCCGGCGCCGGGCGCAGCCGTGGCCCCCGCGCCCGGCGGCAACGCCGCCGCTCCGGCGCCCGACGCGGCCCCCTACGCCCCCTATGATCCCAACGCCGCCGGGACCTCGCTCCCGATCCGCCGGATCGGCCAGTGGAGCACCAGCGGGCTCACGACCCCCGCCCGGGAGGTCATCCGGGACGACGGCGCCTACGCCCGATTCTGGGCCTCCCTGGGGGCCGGCGAGCGCCCCTCGGTGGACTTCAATCGGGACGTGGTCATCGCCGTCGCGGCCGGTCAGCGCTCCACCGGCGGGCATGCCATCGCGGTCAACCGGGTGATCCGGGCCGGCCAGGGCCTGGCCGTCGAGGTCGTAGAGACCGCGCCGGGAACGGGTTGCATGACCACGCAGCAGCTGACCCAGCCGGTCGATGTGGTGGTCGTGGCGGCCGCCGATGCCCGGACCTGGAGCTTCAGCGACGTGACCCGGACCCGGCCCTGCCAGTAGCCGGACGCGCCCGGCCGTCCATGTCGCGGCCGGGCATGAGGATGCGGGCCGCCCGCCAGGATGGCAGGACGACGGGCTCCGCCGGGCAGTTCGAGCCGTGCTCGCAACTTTATGATGAGAAATGACTTAAGCGAGCCTTGACTTGCCAGATTCAGGCATCGTTATTCCGGCCGGGGCCCCTCGTTGGGGGCCCCGGTCTGCCTTGATGGACCGGGCCGAACGCCCCGCCGAAGCGCCGGGTCGAACGCACCGGAACAAGGGCCCACGCAACAAGTCGAGCGCAACAAGTCGAACGCACCATGCGGATTGCCGCCGAATCCGCCCGAAAGAGCGCCATGTCCACATCCCCCCGCCGCAGTCTCCCCTTGGTCACGCCGCCGTCGGGCGCGTCCGCCGCCGATCTCTCGACCCTGCCCGGCTCCGCGCCGACGCCGCTCGAGCCACCCGTCGCCCTAGCCGAGCCACGCGCCATCACCATGCACGGCGATACCCGGATGGACGAGTACTTCTGGCTCCGGCACCGCGAGGACCCCGAGGTGCTGGCGTACCTGGCGGCCGAGAACCGGTATACCGAAGCGGTCATGCGGCCGACCGAGGCGCTGCAGGAGTCGCTGTTCCAGGAGATGCGGGCCCGGATCCGGGAGACCGATCTCTCGGTCCCCGAGCGCGAGGACGGCTGGCTCTACTACCACCGCACCGAGGGCGGCGCCCAGTATCCCATCTACTGCCGCCGTCCGGTGGACGACGAGGCGGCCGAGGAGATCATCCTCGACCTCAATCCGCTGGCGGCGGGGCACGCCTATTTCCGGCTCGGCGGCTTCGAGGTCAGCCCCGACCACCGGCTGCTGGCCTACGCGGTGGACACCAGCGGCGCCGAAGCGTTCACGCTTTACGTGAAGGAGCTGGCCACCGGCGCGCTGCTGGCGGAGACGATCGTCAACGTCTCGCCCAGCCTGGCCTGGGCCAACGACAGCCGGACCCTGTTCTACGTGGTGCTCGACGAAGCGCGCCGCCCCTGCCGGCTCTATCGCCACCGGCTCGGCGCCAACCCGGCCGAGGACGCGCTGGTCCACTTCGAGGCCGACGAGTCGTTCTTCCTCGACATCCACCGGACCCGGAGCCACGAGTGGCTGTTGCTCGAGCTGGCCAGCCACTCCACCTCCGAGGTCCGCTTCGCCAGCGCCGACCGGCCGGAGGAGCCGTTCCGCACCATCGAGCCCCGGCGGGCCGGGATCGAGTACGGCGTGAGCCATCACGGCGACCGCTTCTTCATCGCCACCAACGACGGCG
>JBBRGH010000133.1:0-8097 GCA_038240915.1 Gemmatimonadales bacterium
CATGCAGCTCCAGCGTCCGCGGATCGAACCGGAACTGCTCCCGGTGGGCAAACCAGCCGCTCGCCCGCGGCTGCAGCGTGGCCCACAGCTCGGGGCGCGCGTACATGAAGGCGACGCCGCTCCCTCCGAGCAGCCACTTGAGGCCGCCGCTGCAGTAGAAGTCCACGTCGAGGGCGCCGACGTCCACCGGAAGCTGACCTGTCGCCTGATAGCCGTCCACCAGCAGCAGCGCGCCGCGCCGGTGCACCACCTCGGCCAGCGCCCGCACGTCCTGGATGGCGCCGGTGGTGTAGAAGACGTGGCTGGTGGCCACCAGGGCCGTCCGCTCGTCCACCGCCCGCGCGATCGCCTCGACCGGAACGCCGATCCCGTCCGGACTCTCGACCACGACCACCTCGATCCCCTCGCCCGCCCGGGCCAGCCACTGGTAGGCGACGGTCGGAAAATCGAGGCTGGTCACCACTACTTTCGGCCGGCGCCGGTAGTCGAGCGACTCGGCCACGGCGGTGAGCGCGACAGAAATGTTGGGGTGGAGCGCGATGGTCCCCTCGGCCGCTCCCACCAGCCGGGCATAGCGTGCCCGCAACTCGGCCAGGGCGTCCCACCAGATCTCGTACCAGGCCGAGGCCCCGCGGGCCTCCCATAAGTCGAGAAACTCGTTCACCTTGGCCCGCGATCGCAGGGACAGCGCTCCCAGCGAGCAGCTGTTCAGGTAGATCGATCGTCGGAAGATGGGAAACTCCGCCCGGTAGTCCCGCGGCGGCGCGGGCGCGGCTGTTGCCATGGTGGACAATATAGGGCGTCGGCCGGTGGATGGGTGGCGCGGCGGGATGACGTCGGCCTCTCGGGCCGTCTATTATTCGGTATGCCGGCACAAGGGTCCTGGGGATCGCTCGCCGCCACGCTGGCCTGGCGCGGGCTGCTCAATCCGCGCCTGGCCGGGGATCTCTGGCGGGCGGCCTGGGTCTTCCGCCGCCGCGCCTGGTGGCGCCGGCCGCCGTTCCTCCCGCTGCCCGACGGGGAATACCTCCGCTGGCGGATGTACACCGCCTACGCTGACGAAGCGGCGGTGCCGCCGGTAGACGACGTGATCCGCTTCGCCCGCTGGCGGCGCGAGACGATGGGACTCTAGACGACGGACTCTCACGAACGAGGGGATGCGGTGACCGGAGCACCCGAGACCACGAAGCTGCCCCACGTGCTCATCCTCGGCGGTGGGTTCGCCGGTCTGTACGCCGCCAAGCGTCTGCGCGACGCGCCCGTACGGGTGACCGTGGTGGACCGCCGGAACCACCATCTCTTCCAGCCGATGCTCTATCAGGTGGCCACGGCCGGCCTCAATCCCAGCGACATCGCCTCGCCCATCCGCTCGATTCTCCGGGCCTCGAAGAACACCGAAGTCCTGCTGGCCGAGGTGCGCGACGTGGACGTCGAGAGCCGCATCGTGCACTACACCGACGGCGCCTCGTCCCCCTACGACTATCTCATCGTCGCCACCGGTGCCCGCCATTCCTACTTCGGGCACGACGAGTGGGAAGCGCTGGCACCGGGTCTCAAGAGCCTGGACGATGCGCTCGAGATCCGGCGGCGGGTGCTGCTCGCCTTCGAGCACGCCGAGCGGGAGACCGACCCGGTCCGCCGCCACGCCTTCCTTACCTTCGTGGTGGTGGGCGGCGGCCCGACCGGCGTGGAGATGGCCGGTGCCGTGGCCGAGATCCGCCGCTACGCCCTGCGGCGGGACTTCCGGCACATCGACCCCGGCGAGGCCACCGTCATGCTGCTCGAGGGCGGCGCGCGGTTGCTGCCGTCCTATCCCGAGAGCCTGAGTGCGCAGGCCAAGCAGAAGCTCCGCCGACTCGGCGTCGAGGTTCGGACCGAGACCATGGTGACCGACATCCGGCCCGGCTCCGTCAACGCGGCCGGCTGGGTCATCCCCACGCAGACGGTCATCTGGGCCGCGGGCAATACCGGGAGCCCGGTGCTCCGGAGTCTCGGCGCCCCGCTCGACCGGATGGGCCGGGCGCTGGTCGAGCCCGACTGCACCATTCCGGGACATCCGGATGTGTTCGTCCTGGGCGACGCGGCGGCGTTCAACCACCAGGAGGGCGGCCCGCTGCCGGGCATCTGTCCGGTCGCGATCCAGATGGGCGAGTACACCGGCGCCGTCATCGAGGGCGACCTCGCCGGGCGGCCCCGCCGCGCCTTCAGCTACTGGGACAAGGGCCAGCTTGCGGTCATCGGACGGGGTCAGGCGGTGGCGGACATCTGGAAGCTGCATTTCGGCGGATTCATCGCCTGGATGGTCTGGATCTTCGTCCACGTCTTCTTCCTGATCGGCTTCCGGAACCGGGTGCTGGTGCTGCTGCAGTGGGGGTGGTCCTACGTTACCTACAGCCGTGGCGCCCGGCTCATCACCGGCGACGGACCGACTCCGCACCCGCTGCTCGAGCCGGCCCGGTGGCCGGCCTCAACCTCGTGACGCTGGTGGCCGAGCTCAAGGCCAGGGCCCACGAGCTCGGCTTCCTGGCCTGCGGGATCACCGACCCCAGTCCGCCACCTCACGCCGACCGTCTCGATGCCTGGCTCGCCAAAGGCTACGCCGGGACGATGCGGTATCTCCACCGCCAGGCCCGGCGCCGGAAGAACCCCCGCATCAACGTTCCCGAGGCCCTCGCGGTGGTGGTCCTGCTGGAGAATTACTATGCCCCCGACACCGCCGACGACCTCGTCGCACCGCGGGTGGCCAAGTACGCCCGCGGCGAGGACTATCACCGGGTGACGCTGGCGCGGCTGGACCGGCTGGGCGAGTTCCTCCGGGCCCGCGGCGCCGCCGTGGCCCACGGCTACGCCGACGCCGGCCCGGTGCCCGAGCGGGAGCTGGCCCAGCGCGCCGGTCTCGGCTGGATCGGGAAGAACACGATGCTGATCCGACCCGGCGCTGGCTCGTTCTTCTTCATCGGCACCATCTTTACCGACCTGCCCCTGCCCGTGGACGAGCCATTTGTCACCGACCACTGCGGTAGTTGCACCCGCTGCCTGGACGCCTGCCCCACCGGCGCGTTGGTGGAGCCGCGGGTGCTGGACGCCACCCGCTGCATTTCCTATCTGACCATCGAGCAGCGCGGCCCCATCCCCGGGCCGCTGGCCGGCCGGCTCGAAGGCTACGCCTTCGGCTGCGACATCTGCAACGACGTCTGTCCCTGGAACGAGCGGTTCGCCGAGCCGACCACCCTGCCCGAGTTCCGCCCGCGTCACCGGCTCGGCGGGGTAGGGACGGCACACTTCGACGCCATGGACGACGCGGAGTTTCGTCGGCGCTACGCCGGGTCTCCTTTCGCGCGGCCGGGACTTGCCGGGATGCGGCGAAACGTCCGGGCCGCGCTCGCCTCGCGGACCAGCACCGAGGAACGTGCATGAGTGAGCTGACGCGGTTTCGCCGGATGTTCGAGCACGCCACCTGGGCCAACGGCGCCGCGCTCGAGGCCCTGGCCGCCGGACCCGCGCCCGACAAGGCACGCGGGTGGCTCGCGCACATCGTGGGCGCCGAGCGGCTCTGGCTGGCGCGGCTGCAGTACGAGCCGGCGTCCATGCCGGTGTGGCCCGACCTCGACCTGGCGTGCCACGAGGAGCTCGCGGCCCTTGGCGGTGAGTGGGAGCGGTACCTCGCCGCGCTGGACGAGGAGACGCTCGAGGACGGCGTCGGGTACCGCAACAGCAAGGGCGAGTTCTGGACCAGCACCGTCGGCGATATCCTGACCCACGTGCTCCTGCACGCGCACTATCACCGCGGCCAGATCGCGGCGGCCGAGCGGGAGGCGGGCGGGACGCCGGCGTACACGGACTACATCCATGCGGTCCGTTCGGGCCTGATCGGCTAGCCGTCCGGCGCCGCCGCGTGCGACGACAGGCCCGCCTGCCGTCTCCTAGTTCGAAGCGAGGCCACTCTGGCTCGTTTCATGTTGGAAATGCACGTGAAAATGGCGGGAGTGGGAGCCCGTCACCGGCCGTGCACACGCGGTCGGGGTGTCCGGCAGGATGCGCGGCCCGCATTCTGTCGGCACACCCACCGCCAGCCCGGCGGTGTACCTTGCAGGAATGCCGCCCCCCGCTACTGTCGTCCCCGAAGTCGCCACGCTCGACCCGAAGCGGATGGAGCGTCTGCGCCGGGTGGGATGGCTACTCGACAACTCGATGCCGATCCCGGGCACGTCGTACCGCCTCGGCATCGACCAGCTGATCGGGCTCGTCCCCGGCATCGGGGATCTGATCGGCGGCTTCCTTTCCCTCTATATCATCGTGGAGTCCTGGCGGCTGGGTGCGCCGCGCGGCCTGCTGGCGCGGATGGGCTGGAATGTGGCGGTGGACACCCTGGTCGGGGAAATTCCCATCCTGGGCGACCTGTTCGACATCGGCTTCAAGGCCAACCTCCGGAACCTGGCCCTGCTCGACGGCTATGCCCAGCGCCCGGTCGAGGTCCGCCGCACCAGCCGCCGCTTCGTGGCCCTGCTGGTCGGGGGGCTGGTACTCCTCACCGCCGGGGCCATCGCGCTGGCGGTGGTTCTCGTCCATCTCCTCGCGGGGCTGATCCGGTGACCGCACCCGCGGGCGAGCCGTCCGTCTACAGCATCGCCATCTTCGTCCACGACGTCGCCCGGGCGATCGAGTTCTACCGCGACCGGCTGGCGCTGCCGCTCACCCGACAGGGGTCGTTCGGGGCGGAATTCTTCGGCCAGGGCGCCCGGATCGGTATCCATCCGGCCGTGCATCCTGACGCGCGGGCGCTGGTGGGGCGGCACACGGGCATCACCCTGCACGTGCCCGAGCTGCTCCATTACTGCGGCGAGCTGCACGAGCGCGGCGTCCGCTTCGTCACCGAGCCGACGCAGCAGACCTGGGGTATCATGGCGATGGTGGCGGATCCGGACGGCAACGTGCTGGCGCTGTGGGAGGACAAGCTGCCGGAGACCGGCGAGCACGGGCAGCTGCACGTCGATCAGGCCGACGGCGCGTCCCGAGCGGCGGTCAGGCCAGGTCGGCGGGGGGCCGGAACGGCGAGACCGCCAGCGCCGCCGGATCGCCGCGATAGCCATCCTCGACGATCTGCCCCTGCTGCTCCATTCCGTAGGACTCGAACGGCTTCCCGTCTTCCAGCCGGTAGTGATAGGGGCTCGTGCCCACCCCGACGGTCCGGTGCAGCAGCTCCCGCAGTTGCGCCGAGGCGCCGCGGCTGTAGTAGCGCCAGCGTCCCCATGCCTGGTACTGCCCGCAATGAGTCAGCTCGTGCGCCAGGAGGGCCAGATCGCCGGCGCACCCGGCGGGCAGGAACACGTGATTGCCCAGCGCCACCGGCCGGTTCCGGCTGGCCCAGAGCACCGCTCGGCGGACCGCGCCGGCCACGCCCGGCTGATCGGCCCGGTGCAGGCGGACCAGGTCGCAGTTCACCAGGGCGGACAGGGATCCGAGCCGCGCCCGCTCCGCCGCGGTCAGCTGGTCCACCGCCCGCCCCGGATCATTTGCCGAGGAACTCTCCGATCGGCGCGAGCGACTCGATGTGATCGCAGAAGATCTTGAGCGTCGCCAGCAGCGGCACCGCGATGAAGGCCCCCCCGACCCCCCAGATCCACCACCAGAAGACCAGCCCCACCAGGATCGCCACCGGGTTGAGGGTGAGCCGCCGGCCCAGCACGGTCGGGCTCACAAAATTGGCCTGCACCAGGTTCACGGCCATATACGCCCCCGGCACCAGCAGCGCGTGGCCGATCTCGGGAAAGGCGACCAACCCGGCCATGAACAGCAGGCCCAGCATGACGGTGGCACCGATGTAGGGCACGAATTCCGCCAGCGCCGCGAGCGAGCCCCACAGCACCGCGTTGGGCATCTTGAGCAGCAGCATCACCAACGTGACCGCGACGCCGAGGCCGATGTTGACCACCGTCACGGTGAAGAGGTAGGTGGAGATCGAGGCTTCGGTCTCCCGGGCGATGGCCACCGCCTTCTTCTTGTCCCGGAGCAGCGGCAGGACCTTGATCAGCTTCTGAAGGAAGAGATCGCCCGACGCCAGCAGGAAGTAGAGCAGGATCAGCGTCTCGAGCGCGCCGGTGAAGATCGACTGGGTCGAGCCGAAGATCCGCTCGCTCAGGCGCGGACCCCGCACCACCACTTCCTGCGTCCCGTCCTTGCTGGCGGTCTCGGTGGCCGCCTCGACCTGCTCGGCCGTACGGGTGACCTGGTCCACCGGCCGGCGCAGCTGGCGGAGGCGCCCCTGCACTTTGGCGATGCTCTGCGGCGCCTTCTGCACCCATTCCCGGGCCGGGTCGGCCAGCGAGTACCCGGCGCCGCCCACGGCGCCGAGCAGCCCCAGGACTACCAGGGCCGCGCCGAGCGGCTCGGGGATCCGCACCCGCTTGAGGGCGCGGATCACCGGGCTCAGCAGGAAGTCGAGCAGCACGGCCAGCACGATCGGCAGCAGGAACGCGCGGGCGAAGAACAGGGTGTAGAACACCGCCAGGATGAACAGGCCGGTGATGGCCACCGACCGGACTTCGACCCGGTCCCGGAGGGCGTCGCCCAGCTTGTGGAGGTCCGGGTGCTCGACGGGCCCGCCCCGGGAGGCCGGCACCTCCTCGGCATCGCCCGGCGGGCGCTCGTCCGGCCGCGGGACCGCGCCCTGCGCCGACTCGTCGGTGGTGCGAGTGACCATGATCCGGCTCTGGGTGAGGGAGAACGACCCTTGTCCGCGCGTCCCGGCAGTCGCTAAGGTTACGCGTCGCCGGCCTAAAGGCTGTGCGCCAGCACACCGGCGGCCCGCGGACCCCACGGAGGACCATGTCCCGCCCCTGGCAATCGATCGTCTCGCTCTGGGCCTGGCTGGTGCTGGTCACCTGCCTCCTGGTGTGGCTGCCGGTCATGGCGCTGCTCCGCCTGGTGACCGCCCCCTTCGACCGCGGCCGCTACGCCGTCGGCTACCTCTTCCGGCAGATTTCCGTCGTCGTCGCCGCCCTGAACCCGCTCTGGCGCTTCCGCTGCACCGGCACCATGCCGGCCGATCCGCGCCGCCCCTACGTGGTGGTGTCCAATCACGAGTCGTTCGTGGACATCCTGCTCATCAGCCACCTGCCCTGGGAGATGAAGTGGCTCTCCAAGGCGGAGCTCTTTCGCATCCCGGTGCTCGGCTGGCTGCTGATGCTGGCGGGTGACATCCCCATCAAGCGCGGGTTCGGCCCCAGCGCGATCGAGGCCATCGCCCGCTGCCGCGCCGCCCTGGCCAACCATGTGTCGGTGATGATCTTCCCCGAAGGCACCCGGTCCGCCACCGACGAGCTGCTCCCGTTCAAGGACGGCGCGTTCCGGCTGGCCATCGACGCGGGCGTGGCCATCCTCCCCCTGGTGGTCCACGGCACCTCCACCGCGCTGCCCAAGCACGACTGGCGGTTCGGGCGCTCGACCGCGGTCGTCCGGGTGCTCGAGCCGATCGAGACCACCGGGCTCACCCCCGCCGACGTGCCGGCGCTCAAGGATCGGGTGGCGCGCCTCATCGTGGAGACCCGGACCGAGCTGGCGGCCGGACGCCTCGACCCGGGTCCGGGATGAACAGTCGGGCCGTGAGCGCCTGCGTCTTCGACGCGTATGGCACCCTGCTCGATCTGTCCGGGACGGTGGCCTCCCAGGCCGCGTCCCTGGGTGAGGCGGCCGGCCCGCTGCTGACCCTGTGGCGCCGGAAGCAGCTCGAGTACACCTGGCTCCGGACCCTCATGGGGCGCCACGCCGATTTCGCGACCATCACCCGGGACGCCCTCGGCTACGCGCTCGAGTCGCTCGGCCTTCGCGCGCCGGCGCTGGAGGCGGGGCTCCAAGATGCCTTCCGCACGCTGTCGGCGGAGCCCGCCGCCGCCGGCGCGTTGCGCGCGCTCCGGGACGCGGGCATCGGGCGGGCGGCCCTCTCCAACGGGGACCCCGACATGCTGCGCGACGCGTTCGCGCACTCGGGGCTCGCGCCGCTGCTGGATCGGGTGCTCTCGGTGCAGCCGCTCGGCGTTTACAAGCCCGCCCCGGCGGTGTATTCCCTGGCGGCCGAAGCGCTGGCGCTCCCGGTCGAGC
>JBBRGH010000134.1:0-7954 GCA_038240915.1 Gemmatimonadales bacterium
AGCGCCACGCGGGCGGCTTCGAGGGCCCGCTCCCCGTCGCCCGCGCGCTCGGCATGGTCCGCCGTGGCCCAGGCACCCCGCACCGCCAGCCGGCGGAGCCGCTCCCGGGTCTGGCCGACCCATTCCTCCAGGTCCGCGGCCGCGTCGGCCACGTGGACGCCGTGGAGAAATTCGTTGCGGTACAGGGCGAGGGCCGTCTCCGCCCGACCCTCGGCCAGCCCCTGCTCGAAGGCCAGGGCGTCACACCAAAGGGTCCCGTCGGCCAGCCGTACCTGGTCGTCCGCCCGAGTCTCGATGGCGGCTTCGCCCAGGACGCGCCGGAGATGGTGCAGGGCCTGGCGCAGGGCGCGGCGGGCCTCCTCCGCCGGCAGGTCGGGCCAGAACAGTCCCAAGAGGGTGTCCCGCCGATGGAAGCCCCGCGGCTGGGCCAGGGCGAGATAGGCCAGCAGGACCAGGCGTTTGGGCTGGGCCGGAACGAGGCGAACGGCCGGGGGATCCCCGTCCACCAGCTCGAACGATCCAAGCGTATGAAAGCGAAGCATCTAGGGAATGGTTCCGGGCCAAGGCGCCCGTTACCGCCGGCGGCAACAGGCGCGTAACGAACGGGAAGTAGGTTCCCCTAACCAACCTACAGGACAAGTTCGGCCCGAACAACACGCCCGACCCATTTTCGGTACGGAGAGCCTCATGCGCGCTTTACCCACGTCCCGCTTGCTGGGCACCTGGTCCCTCGCCCTCGCCGCGCTGCTGGCCGGCTGCTCCGACGAGGCGCCCATCAGCGCCCCCTCGGCGACGGCGCCGGCCTTCGACGAGGTCACCACCGCGCTGGTGCAGCAGGTCCGGACCCTCACGGCCGGCCGCGGCATCGGGCCGTTGGCCCGGCCGGCCCCGGTCCGGCCGGCGCTGGTCGAGCTGGGCCGGGCCCTGGCGTTCGACAAGATCCTGAGCGGCAACCGCGACATCTCCTGCATGACCTGCCACCTGCCCACCCTGGGCACCGGCGACGGGCGGAGCCTCTCCATCGGACAGGGCGCCAGCGGTCTGGGCACGGCCCGGGTACATCCCGGCGGCGCCTTCATTCCCCGGAACGCCCCGACCGCGTTCAACCTCTTCGCCAACAAGGCGCTGTTCTGGGACGGGCGGGTCGAAGTGGATGCCCACGGGAAGCTGGTGACGCCGGCCGGGCAGCGGGTCACGCCCCATATGCAGCAGGCGTTCGAGTTCGGCGCCCTGTCCGCCCTGCCCCTGTTTCCAGTGGTCTCGCGCGAGGAGATGCGGGCGGCCAACGGCAACGACCTGGCCGACATCAAGGACAAGACGCCGCAGCAGGTGTGGCAGGCGCTGATGGACCGGCTGGGCCGGGTGGACGAGTATCGCCGGATGTTCGAGGCCGCCTACCCCGGAACGAAGTACGCCCAGATGAACTTCGGCCACGCCAGCAACGCGATCGCCGGGTTCCTGATCGACCAGCTGGCGTTCAACAACTCACCGTGGGACCGGTTCCTGGCCGGCGACGACGCCGCCCTGACCAATGCGCAGCTCCTCGGCGCCCGTGACTTCATGAGCGCGCGCTGCTCGATCTGTCACAACGGCGCCACCCTGTCCGACGGCCTGTTCCACAATGTGGCCGTGGCGCAGGTGGGTCCGGGCGAGGGCGACGGAACCGACGGGAAGGACGATTTCGGGCGGATGCGGGTGACGGGCGCGGCGGCGGAGCGCTACGCCTTCCGGACCCCGCCGCTCCGGAACGTCGAGCTGAGCGGGCCCTACGGCCACGACGGCGCCTTCACCGACCTCCGCGCCTTCGTGGATCATTACAGCGAATCCGACATCAAGCTGCGGAGCTTCACCACCGGGCACCTGGAGCCGCTGCTGCAGCCGACCATGCGCCCCACGATCGAACAGATCCTCGCCACCCGGGACCCGCTGCTCCAGGGCGTGGTGTTTCCCGCGCAGACGATCGACGAGGTCACCGAGTTCATGAAGGCGCTCACCGATCCGGCGGCGCGCGATCTGGCCCACGTGGCGCCGACTCGGGTGCCGAGCGGGCTCCCGATCGACGGGCCGTGAGGGCTACTTGTCCTTCAGCTTGGCCCACGAGTCCCGGAGCGCCACCGTCCGGTTGAACACCAGGCCGCCCGGGCGCGAGTCCACCGGGTCGCTGATGAAGTAGCCGGTCCGCTCGAACTGATAGCGGGAGCCCGGCGGGTCGGCGGCGACACTGGGCTCGACCTTGGCGCCGGGGAGGGTGACGAGCGAGGCTGGATTGAGCGACGCCACGAAGTCTCGGCCCTCGGCCACCGCGTCCGGGTCCGGCACGGCGAACAGCCGGTCGTACAGCCGGAGCTCGCAGTCGAGCGCCTGGCCGGCCGACACCCAGTGGATGGTGCCTTGGACCCGGCGCCCGTCCGGCGCATCGCCGCCGCGGGTGGCCGGGTCGTAGGTGGCGTGGACCTCGACCAGCTCGCCCGCCGCGTCCTTGACCACGCCGGTGCAGGTCACCAGGTAGCCGTAGCGAAGCCGCACCTCCCGCCCCGGCGAAAGTCGGAAGAACTTCTTCGGGGCGTCCTCCAGGAAATCGTCGCGCTCGATCCAGAGGTCGCGTGAGAACGGCACCGGCCGGGAGCCGGTCTTGGGCACGTCGTGCGGGTAGAGCGGCGCGTCCAGGGTCTCGACCTGTCCCTCGGGATAGTTGGTGAGCACCAGCTTGAGCGGCCGGGTCACCGCCATGACCCGCGGCACCTGCATGTTGAGATCGTCCCGCACGGCGTGCTCGAAGGTGGCGAGCTCGATCCGGGCGTCCGAGCGGGCCACGCCGATGGTGTCGGCGAAGGCCCGGATGGCCTCGGGCGTCACCCCGCGCCGGCGGAGGCCCGCGATGGTCGGCATCCGCGGATCGTCCCACCCCAAGACGTGCCCCTCGGTCACCAGCCGGAGCAGCTTCCGCTTGCTCAGCACGGTGTAGTCCAGCTCGAGCCGGGCGAACTCGGTCTGCTCGGGCGGCCGCTCGAAGCCCGCCTCGCGCACCAGCCAGTCGTACAGCTCCCGGTTGTCCTTGAACTCGAGGGTGCAGAGCGAGTGGGTGATGCCCTCGAACGCGTCCGACAGGCCGTGGGCGAAGTCGTACAGCGGGTAGAGGCACCACGCGGTGCCGCGGCGGTAGTGGGCCGCGTGCCGGATCCGGAGCAGCAGCGGGTCCCGCATCAGCATGTTCGAGTGAGCCAGGTCGATCCGGGCCCGGAGCACGTGGGCGCCGTCGGCAAACTCGCCGGCCCGCATCCGCCGCAGCAGATCGAGGTTCTCCGCCGCCGTCCGGTCCCGATACGGGCTCGGCGTGCCCGGGACGGTGACGGTGCCGCGACCCTCCCGGATGGCGTCCTCGCTGGCGGAGTCCACGTACGCCTTGCCCGCCGTCACCAGCGCCTCGGCGATGTCGTACAGCCGCTCGAAGTAGTCGCTGGCGAAGCGCTCCTCGTCCCAGGCGAAGCCGAGCCACTGGAGGTCCGTCCGGATCGCGTCGACGTACTTCAGGTCTTCGGTGGTGGGATTGGTATCGTCGAAGCGCAGGTTACACCGACCCGCGAACTCGCGGGCGATCCCGAAGTTGAGGCAGATCGACTTGGCGTGCCCGATGTGAAGGTAGCCGTTGGGCTCGGGGGGGAAGCGGGTGTGGATCGGCCGGCCGAAGCGGCCGCTGGCGGCGTCCTCGGCGACCTTCTCCCGGAGGAAATCCTTCCGGCCGGCGCTGTCGCGGGCGGAAGGCTCGGGAGCACGGGTATGATCGGAGGTGGTCACGCCCGAAAACTAACGGCGCGGCGGAGGCCGTCCAAAGGGCAGCCGCACGCGGGCGACCCTGGTGGAGCCGTCCCGACCGAGATACCATCGTCAGCCTCCCTGCCTCCAATGCCCCTGCGGTTTCCCCGCCCCGAGGTGGTCCGGCCCCCCGCCTCTGGACAACGTCGACCCGAGAAATACCTTCCGAGAGTCCCCCACGAGCCATTTCAGCAGTCGAGAGCCCCCATGTACCTCATCCAGCTGGCCTCCGGGGCCGAGACGCTCTACCCCACGCTGGCGCACTTCACCGACGCCATCCGGCGGGGCGAAGTCACCGAGCAGGCCAAGATCTATCACCGGACCCGGGAGATCTGGGTCGCCGTCCCCGCCCATCCGACCTATCGGCAGGTCGTCGCGGCGGAACGGGCCGGCCGGGCGCGCCACGGCACCCGGTCACAGTGGACCTTCCTGCCCGCGGCCGCGCCGACGACCGATGCCCCGGACGCCGCGCGGGAAGCGGCCACGCGAGTGGCCGCCGAGGAGCCCCCGGCGGCCGGCGCCCCCGCGGTGGCTCGCCGGCGGAACTGGCGGCGCGTCCTCGGCGGATTGTTCAGCTCGGACGTCCCCTGATCCGGCGACCTTCCTGAGGGCCGGAAACGACGAAGCGCCCGGGATCACTCCCGGGCGCTTCGTTGTCTCCCGTCGGGCCGACGACTACTCGTCGTCCACCAGCGCCGCCACCAGCGCGGGCGCCGGCACCGGCTCCTCCACCCGCGGCGGCGGCGCTTCGAAGCCCGCCGGCGGCTGTATGTCGATCTCGGCGTAGCGGTAGATGCCACTGCCCGCCGGAATGAGGTGCCCGATGATGATGTTCTCCTTGAGGCCCAGAAGATCGTCCTTGGCCCCGCGGATCGCCGCGTCGGTCAGCACCCGCATGGTCTCCTGGAACGACGCCGCCGAGATGAACGACTGCGTCGTGAGGCTCGCCTTGGTGATACCCAGCAGCACCGGCTCGGCCTCGGCCGGCGTGCCCTTCCGCTTGAGCACCCGCTCGTTGTCGTCCCGGAAGGTCAGCCGGTCGACCGTCTCGCCCTCGAGGAAGTCGGTGTCGCCCGGCTCGGTCACGCGCACCTTCTGCAGCATCTGGCGCACGATCACGCCGATGTGCTTGTCGCTGATGCGCACGCCCTGCAGCCGGTAGACCTCCTGCACCTCGTTGAGCAGGTACTCCTGCACCGCCCGCGGCCCCTTGATGAGCAGGATATCGTGCGGGTTGACCGGTCCCTCGGTCAGGCGGTCGCCCGCCCGGACCCGGTCGCCCTCGTGGACCCGGAGGTGCTTGCCGGCCGGCACCTCGTACAGCTGCGGCTCGGTTTCCTCCGGCGCCCCGGCCGGCGTCTCGGGATAGACGTAGATCTCGCGCTTGCCGCGCTTGATCTCGCCGAACTTGACCACGCCGTCCACTTCCGAGATCGTGGCCGGATCCTTGGGCCGCCGGGCCTCGAACAGCTCGGCGATCCGGGGGAGGCCGCCGGTGATGTCGCGGGTCTTGTAGGCCTGCCGCGGAATCTTGGTGACGGTGATGCCCTTCCTCACCTTGACGGGCGGGCTGAGGAAGACCGTCTTGTCCTTCGATTCCTTCTTGGTCTTGCTGGGCCACGCCTCGTTGATCGGCCGCTCGTCCACGTGGAACTTGGTGCTCCACGGGTTGGCCGCGTCCGGGATCTCGATCGCCCGGCTCACCTGGTCGGTCGGCGAGCCCAGGATGACGCGGCTGCCTTCGGCCAGGGTGTATTCCTGCGGGTCCTTCCGGTTCGGCATGTAGACCAGCACCGACGGATGCAGCTCGCGGTCCGGGTCGGCCACGACGACGATGCTCCGGAGACCGGTGCCCTCGTCCAGCTCCTCGCGGAGCGTCACCCCCGGCACCAGGTCCTTCCAGCGCAGTTCGCCGTCGGCCTTGATGATGCTCGGGTCGTTGTACGGATCCCAGGTGTAGAGGATCGTGGCCCGGCGCTCGTTGTCGCCCTTGGTGACGAGATCGCCCTCCTTGACCGCCAGGAGCGCGCCTTCGGGCACCGGGTAGCGGTTCAAGATCCGCTTGGGATCCTTGGGATCCACCACTAGGATGCCTTCCTTGCTCTCGTCCGACGCCGACTCGTCCTCCCGGGTCAGCACGACCCGGTTGGAGCCCTTGGTGCCGTCCTCGAACTCGACCGGCACGTCGGCCCACTCGAGGCCGTCGGTGTACTTCACCTTGCCGTCCGACCGCGCCCGGCGCTCCGCCTCTTCCGCGATGCGGGAGGAGGTGCCGCCGATGTGGAACGTGCGCAGCGTGAGCTGGGTGCCCGGCTCGCCGATGCTCTGGGCCGCCAGGATGCCGACCGCCTCGCCCATGTCCACCATGTCCATGGTGGCCAGGTTCCGGCCGTAGCACATCCGGCAGACGCCGCGCCGGGCCTCGCAAGTGAGGACCGACCGGATCTTGACCTTCTCGATCCCGGCGTCGTCGATGGCATTCGACACTTCCTCGTCGATCAGCTTGCCGGCTTCCACCAGCAGCTTCTGATCGCCGTCGGCGTCGAGCTCGTGCGGATCGAACACATCCTCGCCCGCGACGCTGCCGAGAATCCGCTCGCGCAGGGGCTCGATGATGTCCTCGCCCTCCTTGAGCGCTGCGATCTCCAGCCCGAGGACCGTGCCGCAGTCCTCTTCGGTGATGGTGACGTCCTGGGCCACGTCCACCAGCCGGCGGGTCAGGTAGCCGGCGTCGGCCGTCTTGAGCGCCGTGTCGGCCAGGCCCTTCCGGGCGCCGTGGGTGGAGATGAAGTACTCGAGCACCGTGAGCCCCTCACGGAAGTTCGACTTGATCGGGCTCTCGATGATCTCGCCGATGCCGCCGGTCAGCTTCTTCTGCGGCTTGGCCATCAGGCCGCGCATGCCGGCCAGCTGCCGGATCTGGTCCCGGCTGCCGCGCGAGCCGGAGTCGAACATCATGAACACCGGGTTGAACCCGCCGCGCGAGACGCGCATCGAGTTGATCATCGCCTCGGCCACGTCGTTGTTGGCGTGGGTCCAGGCGTCGATCACCTTGTTGTAGCGCTCGCCGAAGGTGATCTGGCCGGTGTTGTACGCCCGCTGGAACCGCTTGACCCGGGCATCGGCCTCGCTCAGCAGCTCGGCCTTCTCGGTCGGGATCTCGAGGTCCTCGATCCCGATGCTCACACCGCCCATCGTGGCGAAGCGGAAGCCGAAGTCCTTGAGCCGGTCGAGGAAGGTGACCGTGTCGCTGAGTCCCGCCCGCCGGTAGCTCTGGAGCACCAGCTCGGACAGGATCTTCTTCTTCATCAGGTCGTCGCGGAAGCCCAGCTCCGCCACCAGCCGCCGCGGCAGGATGCTGTTGAACAGCACCCGGCCCACCGTGGTCCGGAGCCAGCGCGGGCGCCGGGCCTCGGAGTCCACCGTCTCGGACGGCGGGATGTACCAGAAGGAGATGGCCGAGTGGTAGCCGACGCTGCCATTGAGCAGCGCCATCTCGAGCTCGGCCAGCGAGCCGAAGAACTTGGCGTCCTTCCACAGCCGGATCTTGGTCTCCTCGGTCTTCCCCGCCCCGGCCTTCCGGAGCTCCTCTTCATAGCCCGCGGGCAGCTTGGTGAGGAAGTACGATCCCAGCACCATGTCCTGCGACGGCTCCGCCACCGGCCGGCCGTCGGACGGCTTGAGCACGTTGTTGGAGCTGATCATCAGCAGGCGCGCTTCCAGCTGCGCCTCGAACGAGAGCGGCACGTGCACCGCCATCTGGTCGCCGTCGAAGTCGGCGTTGAAGGCGGCGCAGACCAGCGGATGGATCCGGATGGCCTTGCCCTCGACCAGCACCGGCTCGAACGCCTGGATGCCCAGCCGGTGCAGCGTCGGGGCCCGGTTCAAGAGCACCGGATGGTCCTGGATGATCTCCTCCAGGATCTCGTACACCTCGGGGCTCTCCCGCTCGACGATCTTCTTGGCCCGCTTGACCGTCTCGGCGATGCCCTTCTCCACCAGCTTGTGGATGATGAACGGCTTGAACAGCTCGACCGCCATCGCCTTGGGCAGACCGCACTGGTGCAGCCGAAGCTCCGGGCCCACAACAATGACCGAGCGGCCGGAGTAGTCCACCCGATTGCCGAGCAGGTTCTGGCGG
>JBBRGH010000135.1:0-7912 GCA_038240915.1 Gemmatimonadales bacterium
AGCACCACGCGCGAAGATCAGAACCGGCGCGGCTCTGCCCAACCTCCGTTCGAGTCGCATTCGGGCGCGGTGCCGATGCCCCACACCGGCCACTCGGCGGCGGGCGCCTGCCGAGTCCGGAGACCGGCCGGCGAGCATGCCCGCCGTTGGCTCCGCGTGCGCTCGGCGGGCGAGGCCTCGGCGGCGATGGCGGGCCGGTAGTGCGCGAGCAGCGCGGGCGCGGGCCATCCGGCCGCAGAACTGCGATGTCGATCGGCCGCGGGCGTCAGGGATACGGACGCTGACCCCGGCGTCGTATCGGCTGCTGACCCCGGCATCGTATCGGCGCGCGCCGGCCCCGCGGTCGGCCCACCCCGATCCGCCCCCGCCGCCGGCCGCGTCGCTCCGATGCGGTACAGCGTATCCGCGCCGTGCCAGATGACGCTCTCGCCCGCCGCGCCGGCATTCGCCGGTGCGGCGGCGGACATGGGCGCCGGCGATGCGGGCGGCGCCGGCACGGCGGGCGCCGGCTGCGACACGCGCCGGAGGATGATCTCGACCGGCCGGGCCCGGTCCTCCGCCTCCGCGATCGCCTCGGTCGGCGCCTTCACCACGGCCCAGCGGCCGGGCAGCAGGAACTCCGCCAGTGGGACGCTGAGGGCGTAGCGCTGCGGCCGGCGCGCCCGCACGAAGAACTCGCCCCGGGAATTGGTGAAGGCCATCTCGCCGTTCAGGCCCACCGCGGCGCCTTCAACCGGCTGTCCCGTCTCGTCGCGCACGACCCCGCGGATGATGTAGCGTCCGAGGCTCTGGCCGACCTGCTGCGGTTGCACGCCGCCGAAGGCGCCCATGTACAGGAAGGTGCCGCCGGACGCCGAGTAGTCCACCGATCCGTCGGGACGGACGGAGGTGCCGAGGTTGGTCGAGTACCGCCCGAGCTGCAGCCGGGCCGTGAGGTTGAGGGTGCTTCGGAACGGCTTGAACGGCTGGAACGGCTGGTGCACGATCTGGTAGTCGGCGCCGAATTCGCCCAGGGCGGTGATCAGGTTGGCCCCGAACAGGATGGTGGGCCGGCCCTCGTGCACCGAGAGCTGCTGCATCAGCCGCACCCGCGGTGAGACCCGCCACCGCAGGTTCATGATTGGCGTGGTGGTGGCGGGGAGGCTGGACGGCCGGCTCTGCAGCAGGAACAGCTCCGCATCGAGCCAATTGGTCACCTGGCGCCCGACCGCGAAATAGGAGCTCAGGTTGCTGATGCCCTGCGAGCGGGAATCGTACACGCCGCCGGTCACCCGCACCTCGTTGATCCGCCCGCTCGCGAAGGCTGAGTTGCCGGTGGCCCGCACCGGCGGGGCCGCATCGGACGAATCCTGCAGGAAGTGCTGCCGGGCCGCGCCGACCTGGAATCCCGAGCCCACGTCGTACGTGACCGACACGTTCTCCCGCTCGGCCTCGGTCTGGGTCGGACCGGGGACGTCGGCCCGGCGAAAGCGGTCCGGGTTCCAGGCGTACATCGCCTGGACGCCGAGTGGGCCGCGGCGGAGCGTGGCCGCGCCCGCCGCGTAGAAGCTGCCCGCCCCGGTGCCGGCCACGAGCGCCGTGGTCAGGTCGGGGGTGGCCTGCCACTGGATGCCCGGCATGATCGTCTGGCGCTGGGCCAGCAGCAAGTTGCCGGTGAGCCGGACCGTGGGCGCGACGCGCCGCTGGAGGAACAGCGCCCCCATCGGCTTCTCGATCCGGGTGGCCTGGAACGACGGGGCGGACAGGCTGCTGGAGCTGGCGCCGGCGAAGGCCAGGTACGACCGGTCGGCGGTTCCCCCGCCGACGCTCACGCCCTGCACCAGGAGGTTGTAGCTGCTGCTGAACAGATCGGTGGGAAACCGCATGACCAGGGCGTCATTGCCGAGGCGCACCGTGTCCTTGCCGACGGCGGTGCGGAGGAATGCCCCCACCCGAAGACCGTCGAGATAGCCGAGGCCTAGCCAGCCATCCATCCCGTTGCGCCAGAAGTTGGCGGTGGCGCCGTAGCCGCCGTGGAGCGAGGAGCCGCCGCCGGAAACCTCGACCACGGTCTGGGCCGCCGCCGGCCCGGACGCGCCGAGCGCCGCCGCGAGGATCGCGGCGGCGCAGGCGAGGGCGGAGCGCGTCCGTCCGGCCACGGCTTAGGGCGAGGCCGGCGCGGCCAGCACCGTGTCTATGGTGAAGCGGGCGAAGCGCACGCTGATCTTTTCCGGCATCACCCGCTCCGGCCAGTCCACCTCGGTCCAGCGCAGCATGTGGGGAAAGAGCGGGAATCCCGCGCCGGGCGCACTGGTCGTCTTGCCGGCCACCGCAGTGACCTGCTGGACCCGGCCCAGGTTGGGCCCGAGGTTCTCCAGCTGCAGCCGCAGCTTGCCGGCCGCCGTGTCCACCGCGAAGGCTCGCAGGACCACCTGCTCCTTCCGCAATGCGTCCTTCTGGTTCAGGTAGACCACATGGGGGAGCAGGATGCGGACGTTGAGCCCGTTCTCGGTCTTGGCTCCGGTCATCGCGCTGAGGATGTTGAACCAGGCGGGGGTGCTGTCGGCGCTCGCCTCGTAGAAGACCGTGTAGGTCTGCCGCGGCGGGATCCGGAAGCTCATCGCCGACAGCTTCACCCGCACCTTGCTGGTGTCGAGGGGCGCGTCCTGCACTTCGCCCTGCCCGTTCACGCTGAAGCCGTGGACCTCGAGGACTACGCTCAGCGGGAAGATGGTCGAGTTGATGAGCTGGAAGCTGGAGCGGCCGCGTTCCTGATACTCGGCGATGGGCGGGCTGACGGTCTGGGCGGCGGCTCGCGGCAGGGCGAGGCAGGCAAGCGCGCCAAGGGCGAGGCTAGCGTGGCATGCCCGCCGCGAGCGAAGGGTGGAGCCGACCTGGGACCGGCGCATAGAGCCTCATTGCGTGATCACCTGCAGGTTGAGGGTCCCCGTGTAGCTCCCGGCCGGCAGCTCGGGCGCGCCGGACAGGTCGATCCTCAGCTGCAGGTCGTCGCTCCGGCCGCCATGGGCGGTGGCGCCGGAAATCGTCTGGGTAAAGAGCACGAGCGTACCACCGGCCGTGCCCGCCATCGCCGCGCCCGCCGTGACCGCCCCGCCGGTAAACGGCGCGAAGCTCTTGGGGCCGCCGGTCGGGACCCGGCCGAACACCGCGGCGGAGGGAATCGCGGCGAGGCCGCCGACCAGGGCACGGGCGGGCTGTTCGAAGTAGGCCACTAGCGCCACGGCCGCCGTCCGATCCGGATCGACGTCCCACGCGGTGGTGACGGCCAGAGGGGTGAAGTCGTTGGGCCCGGTGACGAGGGCGCCTGGAAGGACGGCGGAGCTGCCGCCGGGGAGCGAGACGCTTACCGATGCGACCTTGGTGGCCGACAGGGCAATCGCCGCGGTGGCGGACGCGAGCCCGACTTGGGCTCCGAGCGACGCCGGCCACAGGGCCAGCGCGGCCAGGGCAGCGCATCGAGTGAACATGCCCGAACTTACGGCCAGATTCGGGCGGTCGCCATCGCAGGCTGCCACGTGCCGGGTTCCTCAGGCTATCGGTCGGGTCCGGAAATCACCTCTCGTCTGGGGTAGAGTATGGGCCTACTGGGTCACGGCCATGAGGTTGAGCGTCCCGCTGTAGAGCCCCGGCGCCAGCGTCGGAAAGCCGGTCAAGTTGATCTCCAGCTGGAGGTTATCCGTTCGGCTGGCGTTCTTGTTCGGCCCGCTGATGTTCTGGGCGAAGAGCTTGAGACTGCCCCCGGCCGTTCCCACCCCTCCGACCGCGTTCTGAGTGATCGCGGTATAGGCCACGGCCAGACCCGTCGTCATCTGGCCGAGGACCCGGCTGGACGGGATCTGGGTGGCCGGACCGACCAGGGCCTGGGCTGGGGTGGAGAAGTACGCTATCAGGTTGACGGTGTTCGTCTGCCCCGGGTTCACGTCCCACGACGTCGTGATCACGACCGGGGTGGGAAACGGGTTCACGTCGTTGTCGGTCAGGGTGGCGATGGTCTGCACCGCCCCCGACCCGACGACCACGCTCAGCTGCGACGACTTGGTGGCCGCCAGATTGATGATTTGGGCCGGCGAGCCGGTGCCGACCTGCGCCCCTGCCTCCCGCGCACCGAGCGCGACCGTCGCGCCCGGCACGAGGAGGCCGAGGCAGAGGCGAAGCCGGATGCCGTTCCGAAAGGTCATGGGCCGGTTACTGGACGATGGCCTGGACGTTGAGCGTACCGGTGTAGAGGCCGGCCGTGGTGGTCGGGAAGGCGACCAGGTTCAGCCGCAGGTTGAGCACGTCGGTCCGGGTCGAGAAGTAGTTGGCCGCCGCGACCGCCTGACTGAACAGCTGCAGGCTTCCGCCCGCCACGCCGACGGTGCCGACCGCCGCGCCGGTGAACGGCGAGAAGCCGCCGCCGTTGATGCCGCCCTCGACCTTGGACGACGGGATCAGCGCGGTGCCATTGACCAGGGCCGACGCCGGGGTCGCGAACCAGCCCACCAGCCGCACCGAGGTGCCGGCGGTGAGGTTCCAGTCCGTCGTCAGGCTGACGTTGGAGAAGTTGTTCGCGGTCGAGTTGTCGGTGATGCTGGCCAGGGTCGCGGTGGCGACGCTCGGGCTGACGGTCAGGGTCGACGCCTTGGTGGCGTTGAGCGTGACAGCCGCCGTGTTGGAGGTCAGACCGACCTGCGCCTGGGCAGGACTGGCCAGGGCCAGGGCCAGAGCCGCGGCGCCGGCCAAGGCGCGATTGAAGGGGCGCTGCATCGAGGCACTCCTGAGCTAAAGGTTGACAGGCGGGTTGCCGATACCCCAGGCGGGTCGCTATGCGACTGGAGGGCGCGGGTTTACAAGACCTGTGCCAACCGTGGCATTTTTTGCTAGGGCGTGAAGATTGTTGACGGCCAGATTTGCGGCAGGGAGTGGGGACTTGGGGAGTAAAGCTCAGGCAGGCGTGGGATTAGCCGTGGGGAAAACAGGGCCGGCCACCCGGCGGATTTGACTGTCCAACTCTGGGTCACCGTGGCGCCGTCGCGCGCTTTGGAAGCCCGGTCCGGTCATTATGCGGCGCGGCGGCCCGGCCTCAGGGCTTCTCGTCGTCGCGGTCCGAGTCGTGGTCGTGGCCGCGCTCGGGCTGATCGTCGTCCGACTTCCGGAGCTGGCCTGGCCGCACCAGCGAGACCGTGCCCTGGAACGACTCGAGGGAGACCTGGGCCCCGCCGGCTCCGAGGACGAAGCTGAAGCGCTTGCCCTTCCGGGTCTCCTGCAAGGTCACGGGGAAGGCCGACTCGAACTCCCCATTGAACGTGCTCACCGCGACCGCGGCGCTGGCGCCCTCCGCCACCGCCAGGGTCACCTCGCCGTTGTGGCTCGAGAGGGCATAGCGGCCGCCGGCGCGGAGCGGCCCGTCGTAGCCCACGTCGCCGTTGACCGTGCCCGCGTCCAGACTGGTGGCCTCGACCCGCTCGAGGACGATCTCCCCGTTCACCGTCTCGGCCACGATTTCCCCGCTGGCGTCGCGCACCCGCACGTCCTCGTTGACTGAGTGCACGTCGATCCGCCCCTTGGCGCCCTTGAGATGCACGTGTCCCTGGACCGAGCGCAGGCTGATCACGCCATCGCCGCCGTTCACGTCCACCTCGCCCTGCACCGTCTCGACCGAGATCGGGGCCCGGACGCCGGTGACCATCACGTCGGTGTAGACGCCGGACAGATCCAGCCCCATCCAGACCGGCACGGTGATCCTCAGGTCCACCGAGGACGGCGGTCCGCGGCGACCCTCGGTGCGAACGGTGACCGCCCCGCCGGCGTTGACCACCTCGACGGTCGAGCGGGATGAGGGATCGGCCTCCACCCGGACCGCGTTCCGTCCCCAGGTCTTGACGTCGATCTCGCCGGCGTAGCCGTCCACCACCAGTCGCTGGCCCGGCTGGGCCGTCACGGTGGTGTCGATCTGCTGGACCAGCGCGAGCGCCGCGAGGGCGCCACTGGCGAGCGTGAAGAGCACGGTCGGTCCTTTCAGCTCACCGAAGTGACGAGCGCGGCCGCCTGGCGCAGCAGTTCGAGCTTGCGGCGCATGGTCTCGGCCAGATGGGAATTGAGGTAGACGTTCGCCGAATCCGCGGCGACGGCGCGCTGCGCCTGGGCGATGGCGCTGTCGATGGTCGCCAGGTTCCGCTCGATCACCCGTACCGTCGTCGAATCGAGCCGGCCGCGGCCCGTGGCCAGGACACCTTCGAGGTCGGCCACGGCCGCGTCGTAGCTCCGGCCGGCCGCCTGGCGGGAGGACGAGAGGGCGACGCGGGGCGATCCGCTGGGCGAGACCAGCGGTGTCCCGGCCGGGGCCACGGCCGGCGGACGCGCGGGCCCGGCGGCCACGGCGGTCGGCGCCGGGCCCGGGTGGAGCAGCCAGACGGCGCCGCCGGAGAGCGCCATCAGGGCGATGCCGGCGGCGGCGAGCTCCGGGAGCGAGAAGCTCCAGCGGCGGCGCCCGGTACCGATCGACCCGACCTCCGTCGCCTCCCTGCCCGGCGTCCCGGCCCCGATCCGGGCCGCGATCCCGGGCCAGAGATCCCGAGCGGGCAGCCGGTCCGCCAGACCCTGGGCCCGCGCTACGATCCGCCTGAGATCCGCCAGGACCGCGCCGCAGGCGGCGCAGTGCCCCAGGTGCGCCTCGAGCGTGGCGCGCTCGTCGGGCGGGAGCTCGTCGTCGAGATACTGGGACAGCCGGTCGGTCCACTGGTCGGTCATGTCGTGCTCCTCACCGCTCGAGATGCTGGCGGAGCGCCATCCGGGCGCGGTGCAGCTGGGACTTCGAGGTGCCGGTCGCGAGCCCGAGCATCCGGGCGATCTCGTCGTGCCGGTAGCCTTCCATGTCGTGCAGGACGAAGACCTCGCGCGCCCCCGCCGGCAGCCGTTCGATCGCCCGCTCGAAGTCCATCGCGATCTCCGGCGTCGTCCGCCGCCCGGGCATCAGGTCCAGGGCGGCGTCGCCATCCAGGTGGCGCTGGCGGCGGATGCCGAGGGTTTCCCGCCGGCCGAGGATGACGTTCACGGCAAGGCGGTGGAGCCAGGTGCCGAAGGCGGCCTCGCCCCGAAAGCTGCCCAGCTTCTGCCAGGCCCGGACGAAGACGTCCTGGATGACGTCGTCGGGGTCCTCCTGCCCCAGCATCCGCCGAGCCAGGCTGGTGATCCGGCCCACGTGGCCGCGGTAGAGCCGCTCGAAGGCGTGCGCGTCTCCGCTGGCGGCCAGCGTCGCGTCCACCGCGTCCGGGTCGGTCCTGCCGAATGCCTGAGGCTCCAGTGTCGCTGCTCCCGTCCCTGGTGGGGTCATCGCGAGGGTTGGATCGGACGGCGGATCAAAAGGTTGCAGGGCCGGGGAAGGAGGGAAAGTGCCCGGGTGGGGGGCCGCCGAACCAGGCAGCCTCGTTTCCTCACCCCCGCGTTCCATCGTAGATTGTGGGCCATGACTCCCACCGCCTACGCGCCCATCGTCGCCCCCACCGGCACCGCGCTCTCCTGCAAGGGGTGGCACCAGGAAGCCGCACTCCGGATGCTGATGAACAACCTCGACCCTGCCGTCGCCGAGCGGCCGGAGGAGCTGATCGTCTACGGTGGGGGTGGCAAGGCGGCGCGGAACTGGGAATGCTACGAGCGGATCGTCAGCACCCTCCGGCGGCTGGAGAACGACGAGACCCTGCTGGTCCAGAGCGGCAAGCCGGTCGGGGTGTTCCGGACCCACGAGGAGGCGCCGCGGGTGCTGATCGCCAACGCGCACCTGGTGCCCCGCTGGGCCACCTGGGACGAGTTCCGCCGGCTCGACGCCCTCGGTCTCACCATGTATGGGCAGATGACGGCGGGATCGTGGATCTACATCGGGACGCAGGGCATCCTCCAGGGCACCTACGAGACCGTCGCCGAATGCGCCCGCCAG
>JBBRGH010000136.1:0-7870 GCA_038240915.1 Gemmatimonadales bacterium
ATGGGTGCGTACGCCCGGCTGGCCCGGCTGCCGCAGCCGCAGCTCCGCCCGGTGCAGGTGAGCGAGTGGATCCACCGGGTGGCTGCGCTCGAGCGCCGCCTGCCGGTGCGGGTGGACGAGGGACCCGCCCTGATGCTGACCGCCGACGGCGACCAGCTCGACCAGCTGCTGATCAACCTGGTCCGGAACGCCGCCGACGCCACCCTCGAGACCGGCGGCGCGGTGCAGGTCGGCTGGCAGGCGCGGCACGGCGTGGTCGAGGTGACGGTGGACGACGATGGGCCCGGCCTGCCGGACGCGGGCAACCTGTTCGTGCCGTTCTTCACCACCAAGGCGGCTGGCACGGGCATCGGCCTGGTGCTGAGCCGCCAGATCGCGGAGGGTCACGGCGGTGCGCTCACGCTGGCACCGCGTCCCGAAGGCCGGGGCGCCCGGGCCACGCTGCGACTGCCGCTGGGACCGCTGATGGCCCACGCCGACACCTGAGGCGCCATGTTCTTTCGCCGGTTCTACGACGACCAGCTGGCCCAGGCCAGCTACCTGCTCGGGTGCCAGGCCACCGGCGAGTCGCTGCTGGTGGATCCCAACCGCCACGTCGAGCCGTATCTCTGCGCCGCAGAAGCCGAAGGGCTGCGCATCACCCACGTCACCGAAACCCATATTCACGCCGACTTCGTTTCCGGCGCGCGCGAGCTGGCCGAGCGCACCGGCGCGCGGCTGCTGCTGTCGGGCGAGGGTGGCGAGGCGTGGCGCTATCGGTATGCGGCACACGTGGGGGCCGAAACGCTGTGCGACGGCAGTCTCATCCATGTTGGCAAGCTGAGTGTACAAGCCATTCATACGCCTGGACATACGCCTGAGCATCTCACCTTCATTGTCACTGACGCCGCGACCGTCACCGAGCCGATGGGCCTGCTCACCGGCGACTGCCTGTTCGTGGGCGACGTAGGGCGGCCGGATCTACTCGAGCGCGCCGCCCATCAGGCGGGCACCGCGGAAGCGTCGGCCCGCGCGCTGTTCGGTTCGCTTCGCCGACTCGCCGCCCTGCCCGACTGGCTCCAGGTCTGGCCCGGCCACGGCGCGGGCTCGGCCTGCGGCAAGTCGCTCGGCGCGGTGCCGCAGTCCACCCTCGGCTACGAGCGCCGTTTCAACTGGGCCTTCGGTGTGGACGACGAGGACGCGTTCGTGCGCGCCGTGCTCGCGGGACAGTCGGTGCCGCCGCCGTACTTCGCCGAGATGAAGCGGATCAATCGCGACGGGCCGCGCGTGCTCGGCGGGGTGGCGCGTCCGCCGCGGCTCGCAGCGAACGACCTCGCGGACCTGCTGGCCGGGGGCGCCGTGGTGGTGGACGCCCGGCCGGCGCGCGAGTTTCTCGCCCGCGCCGTGCCCGGCACGCTCAACATTCCCGCCGGCCGCGCCTTCACCTCCTGGGCCGGGTGGCTGCTGCCGTACGATCGCGATCTCTACCTGATCGCCGACGAGCGCGCCGGCCAGAGCCCGGATGACCTGATGCGCGGTCTGGCGGGCATCGGGCTCGACCGGGTGACCGGCGTCGCCGGCGCCGAGGTGCTCGACGCCTGGTCCGCGGCCCAGGGCCAGCTGCAGACGATCGAGGCCATCGACCAGGCGGGGGTGGCCGAGGCGCTCAAGGACGGGCGGACCGTGGTGCTCGACGTCCGCACCGCGATCGAGTTCGACGGCGGACACATCCCCGAAGCGGTGAACGTGCCGCTCGGCGAGCTCGACGCCCGGCTCGGCGATGTCCCTCGCGGGCGCCCGCTGGTGGTCCACTGCCAGGCCGGGGGCCGCGCGGCGATCGCCGCGTCGCTGCTCCGCGCCCGCGGCCGGGCCGACGTTCGCCTCTACGGCGGCGGCTTCACCGAGTGGAAGGCGGCGGGACGTCCCGTCGCCGGCCCGACGGGATAGGCGATGGCGGCCGCGGCCTCGGGACCTTCGTTCCTGCCTTCGCCGCGTGGGTGGATGGACTCGCCGTCTGGGGCGCGGTGGCCTTCGTGGCAGGCTCCGTGGTCGCGACGGTGGCGCTGGTGCCCGGGTCGCTGCTGACGCTCGCGGCCGGGGCGATCTTCGGCCTGGCCTGGTGCTGCTGCGCCCGGCGGCGGGGACATGTCCTTGTGGTCGACACGCAGGCAGCGGTGGCGGGACGGGCGCGCTCCGAGGTATGCTGAGAGGCGGGCACACCTGGCGGGTTTTCTTCCATCTACAAGGCGGCCGCATGCTCAAGGAGTTCAAGGCATTCGCGATGCGCGGCAACGTGCTC
Organism: Gemmatimonadales bacterium; assembly: GCA_038240915.1. GTDB lineage: Bacteria > Gemmatimonadota > Gemmatimonadetes > Gemmatimonadales > GWC2-71-9 > CAVVWJ01. The sequence continues at coordinate 2,279 of JBBRGH010000136.1, forward strand.
GACCTGGCGGTCGGCATCATTATCGGCGCCGCGTTCGGCGCCATCGTGAAGTCGCTGGTGGAAGACCTGATCATGCCGCCGATCGGCCTGGTGCTGGGCAATGTCGATTTCTCCAACCTGTTCGTGGTGCTGAAGGAAGGCGCCAAGGCGGCGGGCCCCTACGCGACGCTGGCTGATGCCCGCACCGCCGGCGCCGTCACCGTCAACCTCGGACTCTTCCTCAACAGCGTGCTGCTGTTCCTGATCACGGCTTTCGCCATATTCCTGATCGTGCGCGCGGCCAACCGGATGAAGCCGCACGACGCGGCCGAGGCGCCGAGCACCAGGGATTGCCCCTTCTGCCGGATGGCGATCCCGGTTGGCGCCACCCGGTGCCCCCAGTGCACTTCCGACCTCCGGGCGGCCTGATGGACCCCGCCTTCACCACCACCGCGTTCGTGCTCGACGGCTACCGGATCGTCCAGACCCTGGGCGTGGTCCGGGGGATCACCGTTCGCTCGCGCAACATCTTCGGTACCATCGGCGGCTCGCTGCAGACGCTGTTCGGCGGCAACATCTCGCTCTTCACCGAGCTATGCGAGAAGGCGCGGGAGGAGGCCTTCGAGATGATGGTGAGCCACGCCCAGGTCGTAGGGGCCAACGCCGTGATCGGTGTGCGCTACGACGCGACCGAGCTGATGCAGGGGGTGACCGAGGTCCTCTGCTACGGCACCGCTGTGGTGATCGAGCAGGCCTGACCGGGGTGGGGCGAGGCCGCCCTTGACGGGCAGGCCACCCCACTTTACACTGCAAAGTGCCGGTGGTATTCCGATCTCCGCCGCACTCCTGGAGCCCTATGGCCTCGCCGCACCGACTGCCCCGCCTGCCGCCCGAGGACCCCGCGCTCCACGTCCGGGCGATGGACAACCTGCGCTTCATCCGTCAGACGATGGAGCGCGCTACCGCCTTCACCGCGGTGCCCGGGTGGGGCGGGGTGGGCATGGGATTCCTCGGCCTGGCCGCCGCGCTGGTGGCCGAGACGCGGCTGACCACGGCGGAGTGGCTCGGCACCTGGCTCGGGACGGCGGTGCTGGCCTTGACGCTCGGCGGCTGGGCCATGGCGGCCAAGGCGCGCCGCGCCGGAACCCCGGTGTTCTCCTACTCGGGCCGGCGCTTCGTCCTCAGCTACGTGCCACCGCTGCTGGTGGGCGCGCTGCTCACCGGTGCCCTGGTGCGGGTCGGCCAGTATCCGGCGCTCCCGGGCACCTGGCTCCTGCTGTACGGCACCGGGGTTGTCACCGGCGGCGCCTTCTCGGTTCGGGTGGTGCCGCTCATGGGCCTCTGCTTCATGGCCCTCGGCGCCGTGGCGCTGTACGGGCCGGCCGCCTGGGGCAACGCCCTCATGGCCGCCGGGTTCGGGGTGCTCCACATCGTGTTCGGCTGGATTATCGCCAGGAGGTACGGTGGCTGAGTCCAATCTCGCCCCCAAGGGGGATCCCAAGGGCGCGAAAGGTGCCCACGCCGCCAAGCCCGAGGCCGCGCCGCTTCGTGGCGTTCGCGGCGGTGCCGCGGCCGGCCCGCTCGAGCTGGACCGGCTGATCCACGAGCGGATGCGGCTCGCCATCGTGAGCGCGCTGGCGGTGAACGAGTCGCTCAGCTTCAACGAGCTCAAGCGGCTGCTGGACACGACCGACGGCAACCTCAGCGTGCACGCCCGGAAGCTCGAGGAGGCCGGCTATGTCGCCTGCAGCAAGACCTTCGAAGACCGGGTGCCGCGGACCGAGTATCGCCTCAGCGCGGCCGGCCGGCGAGCGCTCGAGCGCTACCTGTCTCACATGGAAGCGCTGATCCACGCGACGCGCGAGCGCTGAGACGCGCCGCCGAACGATGCGCGGTCCCCTTTTTTTTGAGGCCTGACTTTATGCAGCAAAGCACTTCGCATGCGCCCGCGCCGTCCGGGATCCACGTCGGGATCATCATGGACGGCAACGGCCGCTGGGCCACGGGGCAGGGCCGCTCGCGGGCGGCCGGCCACCGCGCCGGCGCGGCGATGGTGCGGCGGATCGTCGAAGCCGCGCCCGACTGCGGCATCGGGGTGCTGACCCTGTTCGCCTTCTCGGCCGACAATTGGCGCCGGCCGCGGACCGAAGTCGGGTGGCTCATGCGACTCTTTCGCGAGTACCTGCGCGACCAGACCGCCCGCTGCGTGGCCAACGGTGTCCGGATCGAGGTCATCGGCCGGCGCGACCGGCTCGGCGCGCCGCTCCGCCGGGCGATCGAGAATGCGCACGCCGCTACCGCGCAGGGGACCCGGCTCCATCTCCGGATCGCGCTCGACTACTCTTCTCGCGACGCGATGCTCCGGGCCGCCCAATGCCTTCAGCCCGACACGGTACCGTCGCGCGAGTCGTTCGGCCGGCTGATCGCAATCGTGGATCACGGCGCGCCGGTGGCCGAGGTGGATCTCCTGATCCGGACCGGGGGCGAGCGGCGGCTGAGCGATTTCCTGCTCTGGGAGGCGGCCTACGCGGAGCTGCTGTTTACGCCGCTCATGTGGCCGGAGTTCGGGCCCGCGGCGCTGCAGGGCGCCGTGCGCGACTTCGCCTCGCGCGAACGGCGCTTCGGCGGCCTGCCCGACGCGGCGGTGGGGTGAGCATCGCGACTGACTCCCGGCAGGGCGTTGACGCTCTCGTGGCCGGCGCCGACCAGCTCGCCGGCGGGGCGGTGGCGGGCGCCCCGATGTTGGCCCACCACGACATCAACTGGGGCTTGCGGCCGCTCGATCTCCCGGTGCACCGGGCACGCGCCGCCTGGGCGGGATCGGCCCCGTGCTGCTGGCGGGGGTGATCGCCCAGGTGAACTTGGTGCGGGCCGCGCGCGGGCGGCCGCTCGACGTGGGCTACGCCGGCCAGCTCAGCGCGGACGCGCTGCCGGCGTGGCATCGCGGCCTGCCGCTGCCGGGCACCCACGAGGCGTGCGAGGCGGCCGAGCGGCTGAACCGGCGGTGGCAGGGCGAGCGGGACCGGCGGGAGCGGTGGGACATCGCGCTGGCGAGGCGCCGCGCGGGCCGGTCGGATGTCGGATATGAGGACGGCGGGCTCCGGTTGTCCGGCCCCGCCGTTGGGGTAATCCGTCGTTGCCTCTTCCGCGGTCGCGTCATCGGCCGTCGCTTCATCCACCGTCGCGTCATCCGCCGTCAACATCCACCGCCGTCAGCTGATTGATCCGCACTAGCCCACCATCTGTATCCGCGCCCTTGGCGAGACCGCGGACCCGACGGTCGCAGCTCAGCGCGCCGCGCTCAACGCCGACCGGAGCGCCTCCACCTCTTCGCGCTCCACCCCCGCGCCCTGCAGGAACCCCTCCGGCAGCGTGTCCAGCCCCGCCCGCAGCGTCATCAGGTCCAGACAGGAGTGCCCGTGGTGAACCACGGTCTCGAGGCCGCGCGCCCGCCCCAGGTCCTCGCATGCCGCCAGGACGGTGCGGCCGAAGGTGGCGCCGGTGAGATCGACGCCGGCCAGCTGCACGCCGGCGAGGAACGCCCGCGACAGCTCGGCGTGGCTCAGGTCGCAGTCGGTGAGGACGGTGCCGTCCAGCACCGCCATCGCCAGCGTCGCGTAGCTCAGGTTGCAGTCGCGCCAGGTGGAGTGGCTCAGCGTGGCGGCCGAGAGGTCCGCGCCCGAGAGGTTGCTGCCTGCGACCGTGGCGTGGCTCAGGTCGGCCCGCACCAACGAGGCACTCTCCAGCACCGCATCCTGGAAGCTGGCGAACTCGAAGGTGGCGCGGAGGGCCTCGGTTCGGACGAGTCGGGAGCGGACGAGGACGGCGGCGAGCAGCTTGGCATCGGTGAGGCGGGCGTCGGTCAGGTCGACTTCGGTACAGTCGGCGGAGGTGAGGGCGGCGCCGTCGAGCCGGGCCTGGCTGAGATTGGCCCCGGTCAGCCGCGCCTGACACAGGTCGGCCCCTCGGAGGTCCGCGCCTCGGAGATCGGCCCCGGCCAGGTCCGCGCCGGGCAGTCCCAGTCCGGCGAGCGAAGCGCCGACCAGGGTGTCGCCCGCGGTGCGCCAGAGGACGGTGTCCGAGTCTCGTGCGCGGATCTCGAGCATGGCGATCTCCAAGGTCTGGGGGCCGGCCGGCGGGGAAGCCGAAGTATACGGCGCCGAACGAGCCGGTCCAGACCCCCGGCCGACCCGATTACCATTCCGGCAGGCGACCGCCTCCCGGAAGTGCACCGCCAGTTGGCAGAGCGATGCCATCCGGCAGTCGACCACTGCCCGCTGGACCACCGCCACCTGGCAGCTCACCGCCACTCGGAGCTAGGCAAGATATGGCCGACGAACACGCGGGCCCGACCGGGCCCGACCTGTCCCAGGGCATCGCCGCGAGCGACGTCCCCGATGGCGGCATGCTGGTGGGCCAGGCCGGTGGGGAGTCGGTGCTGCTGGTGCACCGGGGCGATCAGTGGTTCGCCATCGGCGCCGCCTGCTCGCACTACAGCGGCCCGTTGGGCGAGGGGCTGGTGGTGGCCGACACGGTCCGCTGTCCCTGGCACCACGCCTGCTTCAGCCTCCGCACCGGCGCGGCGCTCCGGGCGCCGGCGCTCAACGATCTGCCGGTGTGGGACGTGAAGCTCGAGGACGGACGGGTTTCCGTCGGCGCTCGCCGCCCGGCGCCGGCTCGCCCCACCCGCCGAGCGCGGGCACCCGAGCGGGTGGTCATCGTCGGCGGGGGCGGCGCCGGCAACGCGGCCGCCGAAACGCTTCGACGCGAGGGCTACGCCGGGCCGATCACCATCGTGGATCCCGACCGGGACGCCCCGTACGACCGCCCCAACCTCTCCAAGGACTATCTCGCCGGCAGTGCGCCCGAGGAATGGATCCCGCTCCATCCGCCCGAGTTCTATCGCGAACGGGAGATCGAGCTCCGGCGCGGCGTGCGGGTGGGCGCCATCGAACCCCGCGCCCGCCGGGTCCGGCTCGACGACGGCAGCGACCTGCCGTTCGACACGCTGCTGCTGGCCACCGGGGCCTCGCCCATCCGGCTGGACGCCGGACTGGAGCGCGGCCCGCCGGCGGTGCACTACCTGCGTTCGCTGGCAGACAGCCGGCGGATCGTGGCGGCGGCGCGCGAAGGCGGCCGGGCGGTGGTGCTGGGCGCGAGCTTCATCGGGCTGGAGGTGGCGGCGTCGCTCCGGGCGCGGAAGATGGAGGTGGCGGTCGTCGCGCCGGACGGGCGGCCGCTCGAGCGGGTGATGGGGCCCGAGTTGGGTGACCTGGTCCGCCGGGTCCACGAGGAGCAGGGCATCGTCTTCCACCTGGGACAGAAAGCGCGCGCCGTCGAAGGCGGGGCCGTGGTGCTGGAGAACGGCACCCGGCTCGCCGCCGATCTGCTGGTGGCCGGGATCGGCGTCCGACCCAACCTGGAGCTGGCGGAAGGCGCGGGCCTGGCGCTCGAGCGCGGGGTGGTGGTGGACGAGCGGCTGGAGACCAGCGCGCCCGGCATCTTCGCGGCGGGCGATATCGCCCGCTGGCCCGACCCTCACACCGCCGAGCGGATCCGGGTGGAGCACTGGGTGGTGGCCGAGCGGCAGGGGCAGGCCGCCGCCCGCAACAT
>JBBRGH010000137.1:0-7793 GCA_038240915.1 Gemmatimonadales bacterium
CCGAACTTTTCGAGCGATCGCCTGAGCCTGCTGGATCGCGGCTTCATCTACGCGCTCGCGAGCATCCGTGGCGGTGGCGAACTCGGCGAGCCATGGCGTGAGGCCGGACGCATGATGAAAAAGATGAACACGTTCACCGATTTCATCGACGTCGCACAGTCGCTCGAAAAGGATCACTTCACCTCACCGGACCGGATGATGATCCAGGGCGGGTCGGCCGGCGGTCTCCTGATGGGCGCCGTCGTGAACATGCGGCCGGACCTGTTCAAGGCCGTCGTGGCACAGGTGCCGTTCGTCGACGTCCTGAACACGATGCTCGACGCGTCGCTTCCGCTCACGACCGCCGAGTATACGGAGTGGGGCAATCCGAACGAGAAGCCCGCCTATGACTACATGATGAGGTATTCACCATACGACAACGTCAAGCGGCAGGCGTATCCGGCGATGCTCGTGGAAGTCTCGTACAACGACAGCCAGGTACCGTACTGGGAGGGAACGAAGTTCGCCGCGAGGATTCGCGACATGAAGACGGATACCAACCCGTTGCTCGTGAAGGCGAACCTGGGAGCGGGACACGGAGGTTCGTCGGGGCGCTATGACCGGTGGCGCGAGATCGCATTCGACTATGCGTTCATGGTGTCGCAGTTGCCGCAGCGGGCGGCGACACCGTGACGCGTTGGCGAGCGGTGGGGTTGGGCGTGTACTGCGTCGTGTCGTCGCTCCTCACCCCGCCGGCTCCACCAGGAATTGCTCGATCCTGCCGCCCGGCACGGTGAAGGTCGACAAGTTGACCCGCTTCCCGCTCGCGAATTCCACCGCGAATCCCCGATAGGTCATCCCGCCCCGATCAAACTTCGAAGTTTCCCTGAGTGAAGCGATCGCGCCGAACCGCGCGAGACTCGTGCGGTAGTCGGCGATCGCCTGCGCATCGAAATAAAAATTGCCGTTGGCGGTGAAACGGGACCGATCGATGCGACCATGCTGCAGACCGGTGAGCACCTCACGGGCCCACGCTTCGGCGCTGGCGTCGCTGGCCGAGGCATCGCCGGAGACAATCAGCGCGCCGATCGAACGGGCGATCGCACCCGCGGCCGGACTCGCCTCCTGATTGGTGAGCACCACGATGGCGATGCTGTCGTCGGGAAAGACGTAGTTGGCGGCGACGAAGCCACCCACCTCGCCGCCATGCGACACCACGCGATGCCCGCTCACCGTACCGAGGCTGAAGCCCAGCCCGTAGTTGCTCACCTTCCCGTCCTTCAGTTTCGTGGGCGCCTCCATCTCGGCGTACGACGCGGGCGAGAGCAGCGACTGATTCATCACCGAGATATCCCAGGTCAGGAGATCGCCGACCGGCATCGCGATCTCGCCGTCGGCGAAGTACCAGCCCGGCGCTTCCGAGAGTGCCGGCCGCAGCGGGCCCAGCGCGTGGCGGAAGTAGCCGGTGGGTTCCATCTGGGCGTGCTGGGCATCGAGGTCGATGGTGTGGCGGAGGCCGAGCGGCTGCAGCACGCGGCTCTCGAGGAATTGCCAAAACGGCTGGCCGGAAACTTTCTCGACGATCAGCCCGACGATGTTGTAGTTGGTGTTGCTGTACTGGTACTGCGTGCCGGGGTCGAAGTCGAGCGGCTTGGTGGCCCACTCGTGGACCACCTTCTGCGCTGATGTCGCCTTGGTCCAGTCCGGAATCGTGTAATCCTGCGGCGCGTAGTCCTCGTAGCCGGACGTGTGCGACATCAGATTGCGCAGCGTCACTTCGCTGGCCCGGGTCAATTCAGGGAACCAGGTCGCCACCGGCTGATCGATGGTCAGCTTGCCCTCCTGCTGCAGCAGCATCACCGCGGCGACGGTGAACTGCTTGCTGATCGACCCGATGGCGTAGTGCATGTCGGGCCGCGCCGCCAGCGGCGGCGAGAGCCGCGCGTGGCCAAACGCATGGACGTAGACGATGTGTCCCCCGCGCACGATCCCCACCGACGCGCTCGGCACCTGCGTACTGCGAATCACGTCGGTGACCGCGGCAGCGACGCGAGCCGAGAGATCGGGCGGCAGCGAGTCGACGGTCTGCGCGCCGGAAGCGGCAGGGTACAGCACCGTGAGCGCGAAGAGCGGGACGAGCGTGACGGCGAGCATGCGGGAACGCATCAGGCAGCTCCAGAATGGGAAGCGATGGATGCATCGAATAAAAAACAGCAGGCGGCCGGCTGATGCCGACCGCCTGCTGTTTTGCGAATCTGCCCTTCCAACTACTGGATCACAGGGTCGACAACCGTGAAGACTCCTGTGGTATACGACGTCACGCCCGGCGCGGACACCTTCAGCTGATAGGTACCGGGCGCCGATATGGTGAGATCGTTGAACCGGGCGGTGTACGGATAACCGAGCGAGGTCGATTGGGTCGTCGTGCCGCTGAGGGTCCCTGAGCCTGATACGGGTACCAGCGTCACGGTCAAGGCGGTCGGCCCCTGAATCACCACCACGCCGTCAGTGACGTCGTACCTAGGGTTGCAGCCGTCGCCGCAGACATCGATTGAATAGCCCACGGTCTGGGTAGTACCGCTGGGGTCATAGCCAGCGGGTTCGATCCGCGTGGAGCTGACTTCCACCGGCCTGAACGGGCTCAAGCTGGGCGCCCTGCCCCCCAGGGGCGGCGGCGGCGGCAGCGTCCCGAGTGTCGCGGCCCAGAGCGGCTGCGGCAGGAAGAAGTTGCCGGCCCTTTGCAACGCCGCACTGGCAAGGTTCCACAGGCCACTGCGCAAGCTGCCCACCCCAGTCGGCTGCCCCGGACAGTTCAGGTCGTTCCGAAGCCCGGCCTGAGCCAGGTCGACCGGATCGAGGATCTCGAAGGGGAAGCCTGGCGCGCCCGCGACCGGGTTATGCCCAATCCCCAAATTCGAGGAGTAGCCCCCCGGGAACACCGCATCGTCGAGGGCCACGAGACAGAACCCGATGATCGCCGTGTGACCCGGCTCGAGAACATGGGTGTTCGTGCTGTTGATCGCGTTGTAGTCATATGTCGGCGGCCACTGGCGCCCGGTGAAGTTGGTGAGCGGGGGGTCGCCTGCCGTGCGGCTGATCACGATTTCCGTTGGCACCAGGAATGAGCCCGGCTCCAGCTTGATCAGGGCATGGTGGTTCAGGGTCGTGATCAACGTGGGGTTCGGGTTGCTGGGGTCGAAGATTCCCACCCCGAAGTCGCCGCCCGCTTCCGGGCCGGTGACCTCGCCAATGCCCCTCAATGTGGCAAGAATAAGCTCCTGGACCTGCGTCTCTTTGCCCGGCGGTGTGTTGTGATTCAGCCAGTCGATGAAGTCGAAGGCGGCGCGCCTGGCTGCGGCAGGACGACAGGTGTCCCACAGGAGCTTGACCGCCCCAGCCTGGAGGAGTGCCTTTGCCCGCAGCACTGCCGAGGCCTTTGGGGTGGCCGGGTAAATGTTGAGAATCTGTTGCGCGATGCCGTTTGATCCGGCCAGCGGAAACGGATCCGCCGCGCAGGAGCCAATGTTTTCGGACGGGAGCGGCGCTGTCGGGGACTGGGTTTGGTCGCTACAGGCAGCAAGCATGAGCGTGCCGCACAAGGCGGCTAAAGTTAGGCGACGCATTCCTACGGTCCTTCCAGTTGGGCCAGCGCCGGAACGGGCTACCTCCCCATGAGGTCAGGCGGGGCGGGCGGAGGCAAGATCAGTTGTGAGGCGAGCAGTAACTTGCGAGGGTAATCCGACACCAAGTTGCATCAAATACGACATTTGTCCAGATCTGACTTTCCCCGCACCGCCGGTCGCTACTTCCCGAAGACCAGCGCCCGGTACCGCGGATCGTCCTCGATGGAGCGGAACCACCAGTTGGAGGTGGCCGCCTGGGTTGTGTCGGCCAGGGAAATTCGCCGTGCCGGGTTGGCCACCAGGTAGCGCTTGAGCGCTTCCAGGGCCCGAACCTTATCTCCCCGCAGGATGTGGACATACACCTCGCTGTACGCGAGATCCTGATTGGGGTCCACATCGGGTCCGCTCCGGGCTCGCAACGCCACGGCCAATGCGCTGTCAACCAGCCCTGCCCGGGCGAGCACCATGGCGACAATCATTCGCGCCTCCTGGACATCGTATTCCCGGCGGCCCGCAGGGGAGAGCTTCCCGAGGCTGTCGGCCAGCTTCCACGCCAGGGTCACATCGGCATCCCTGGCCTTGGTGCTCATCACCCAGAGTTTGCATTTCGTGAAATTAAAATCGCTGGGAAACCGGCGCGCACCCTCGTCGCACCACCGCGCAGCATCCACGAACTGAGCGAGGTCGTAAGATGTCGTGAACAGTCGGTTGATAACCTTGGGGGCATCTCTGAGATACGCGTCCGCCTCGTATGCGCGCAGACCGGCGAGCTTGGCATCGGTCTCGCCCTTGGTGTTGCTGTACAGGTGGCTCAGAATCGCCCAGGCACCGGCCTGGCCTGGACGCACTTTGACCGCTGTCTCAAGATCGTTTTGCGCACCGGTGAGCAACTGCTCGGCTGCGCGCGGTTCGGCTTCGAGGTTGAGCAGCCACTTCCAGTATCGCAGTGTCCCGCGAACCTGGAGCCCATCAGGATCCTGGGGCGATAGCGCGAGGCCTTGATCGGCAAAGGCCAACCCTTTCTCGATCGAGGGCCGGGCGGCCACACCATCCAGGCCGTAGCGTCGCGCTCGCTGGTAAGTGAGCCGTGCCCGGTCGATGACAGGCTCGGCCCACATGGCGTCGGCGGCTGCCGCCTGGGCGTAGAGCGAATCGGCCGTATCGAAACTTGGCGTCCAGGTCCGGGCGGACGAGTCCGCTTCGGCGACCTTTTGAGCCTGCTCCGCCCGCCGGAGAAGCGACCATGCCTCGACGTTCTGAGTCGTGCGGCGTTGTTCCCTGAGCCGGATCTCTTCCCCCAGCCGCTCGCGTATCAACCCGGCCACTTTCTGCGTCAGGGTGGCCTGCACCGCGAGCAGATTCCCCGCCGGCTGCTCGAAGCTCGCCCGCGCGAAATCGGCACCGCTCCCGCCGTCCACCAGCCGGACCGTGGTTCGGAGCCGCCCGCCCCTCCGCTCGATCTCCCCCGTCACCAGGGTGCCTGCATTGAGAGCCCGGGCGACACTGTCGCGGGGAATGGTGTCTCCCTGGAACTGCGCCACGCCGTCCTTGGAGATGACGTCGAGACCCTGCACCTGATCCAGCTCCCGGATCAGTCCTTCGGTGAGCCCGTCCGCCAGGTAGCCGAGTGAATCTCCGGTGCCGGCACCCTGGAAGTAGAGGACCGCAATGCGATGGGGATCGAGCCCACCACCGCCGGTTGCGACGGCGGGACGGCGGGACCATCGCCAGGCGCCCCAGCCGGCCCCCGCGGCCAGTACGACCGCCGCGGCCACCATCGCCCAGAACCTCGTCCCCCGGCCGGCCTTTGCCGCCCGCGTGGGAAGCCCCCGCGGCGTCGTTCGGCGCACCGCCTGCATGGACCGCGAGGCAGTCCGGCGAGCCGCGGGCCCCAGGTCGGCCTGGAGCAGCGCGTCGGCAAACTCGCGCACCGTGGGAAAACGGTCGGCCGGGGTCTTCTCCAGCGCCCGCATGATCGCGTCTTCCACCTCGTCCGGAATCGACTGCCGCACCACCTGCAGGCTGGGAACCGCCTCCATCGAGTGCCGGGCCAGGATCGCCAAGGCGTTGGGACCCTGAAATGGCGACTGACCCACCAGCATCTCGTAGGTGACGCAGGCCAGCGCGTACTGGTCGCTCCGGCCATCGAGGTGGTCGCCGCCGAGCGCCTGCTCCGGGCTCATGTAGTGGGGGGTGCCGACCGCCATCCCGGTTTGGGTGAGCTTGTCTCCGCCGGCTTCGCTCACCGCTCGCGCAATGCCGAAGTCCGCCACCAGGGCGTGCCCCGACTGAATGAGAATGTTTTCCGGTTTGATGTCCCGGTGGATGATGCCGCGTCGGTGGGCGCACTCCAGCGCCTCAGCTATCTCGCAGGTAAGCTGGATGGCGTCGGGAATGGATAGCTGCGCCTCGCGGTCGAGCCGGTGACGCAATGATTCGCCCTCGACGAACGGCATCACGTAATAGAGGAAGCCGTTGGCATCGCCGGAGTCGTAGAGCGCGAGGACGTTGGGGTGCTGCAGGTTGGCCGCCACACGGATCTCCCGGAGGAACCGGTCGGACCCAACGGAAGCGGCGAGCTCGGGGCGGAGGACCTTGATGGCGACGTTACGGTCGTGCCTGACGTCCCGCGCCAGGTAGACCGTGGCCATGCCCCCCTCGCCGATCATCCGGTCGACGGCATAGCGCCCATCGAGCGCGGCGCGCAACGACTCGAGCGGATCGATCACTGGGGTGCCTCAGCGGCGGGGTAAGACAAGACGGTGGAAGATAGGGGAGGGCCGGGTGAGGGGCTACCCTGCGGCACGGCCACCGCCGCGAGTGCGTCCCCCACTAACGCGGCTGAGCGCCAGCGGTCTCCAGGGGACTCGCACCCCCGCCTCGTTGCGATGGCAAAACGGCCGCTCACCGGTTACGAAGGCCCGCGGCATCGTTGCGACTGTTTGAGGTTCTCGTGGCAATCGGCGAGGCGGGGGGCCGCGATCGGTGCGATCGCCGGTACCGCGGGTGCGTTGCTGCTCGTCGTCGAGTCATCTGAGGATCGTCCGTCATCCGGGGCGGCCACCCAGGAAACCCCTGAGCTCGTCGATAGCGAGACGACCCGCTATCGTTTTCACGTATCGTCGTTGAAGCTCCGACCGGTCACGCAGCACTCAAGCAACGGAGAGGTGGATGCGCCACCCATTCCTCGCTGCGTCCATGATGCTCCTTGTCCTCGCCGGCTGTGCGCCGCAATCGCGGAGCGTCGCTCTGCCCCGCCCCGCCACCATCGACAGCGCGGCGCGCGCGCTCATGCAGCGCGAACAGGTCCAGGGGCTGGCCCTGGCCGTCATCGACAACGGGGCCCTGGCCCATGTCGCTGCCTATGGGATTCGCAACGCGGCGCGCGATCCGCTCACCACACAGACTATCATGTACGGCGCGTCGCTCACCAAGACCGCCTTTGCGTACCTGGTGATGCAGCTCGTGGATGAGGGGCGGCTGGACCTCGACGCCTCGATTGCGGACCTCCTTCCCCGTCCGCTCCCGGAGTACGACGACTATCACGATCTGGCGGGCGACGCGCGCTGGAAAGCGCTGACGATGCGGATCCTGCTCACCCAGACCTCGGGGTTCGCCAACTTCCGATGGCTGGAAGCCGACGGCAAGCTGCGGTTCCACTCCGATCCGGGCACCCGCTACGGCTACTCCGGCGAGGGCTTCTATCTCGCCCAATTCATACTAGAAGCGGCGCTCGGACTGGACGTGGGACACGAGATGCAGACACGCGTGTTCGATCGGTTGGGCATGACGCGGACCAGCATGCAGTGGAGGGCCGACTTCCGGGTAAATATGGCAGACGGGTTCCAGATCGACGGGACGCCCGCGCCCCACGACGAGCGATCGCACGTGCGTGCCGCGGGGTCCATGGACACCGATATCGAGGATCAGGCCCGGTTGTGGGCCGGCATCGTGCGAGGCGACGGTCTCACACCGGCGTCCCGCGCCCAGATGGTGCGGCCCCAGGTGCCGATCATCTCGGCACATCAGTTTCCGACACTGCTTCCCGACACAAACCCCGCGAATGCCGAGATTGGCCTGGCGGCCGGACTGGGGCTGGTCACCTTTCAGGATGTCGGCGGGGAAATTTGGTTCAAGGGCGGGCACAATGAGTCGACCGGCAACATGGTCATCTGCATGGAGCGCCAGAAG